>NZ_JBYCLC010000109.1:0-5210 GCF_057473685.1 Mycobacterium sp. TH-M116
TCGGGCTCCTCGCCGTCCTCGGCGCCGTCGCTCAGGACGTAACCGCCCCGGGCGACGCCCTCGGCGCTGGTGCCCTCGAGCACCGGCACACCCTGGCGGGTCAGGATCAAGCCGACCGGTCCGCTGCCGTTGCCGCGAGCCAGGATGGTGCGCCAGGCGTAGGCCGTCTCGTTGGCGTCACCCGGGCGCACCACCGAGAGCCTGGGGATCGCGCGCAGCGCCGCCAGGTGCTCGATGGGCTGGTGAGTGGGCCCGTCCTCACCCAGCCCGATCGAGTCGTGCGTCCACACGTAGATCGGGTCGATGTCCATCAGCGACGCCAACCGCACC
This sequence comes from Mycobacterium sp. TH-M116, assembly GCF_057473685.1. Taxonomy (NCBI): domain Bacteria; kingdom Bacillati; phylum Actinomycetota; class Actinomycetes; order Mycobacteriales; family Mycobacteriaceae; genus Mycobacterium; species Mycobacterium sp. TH-M116. The sequence continues at coordinate 331 of NZ_JBYCLC010000109.1, forward strand.
GCCGGGCGCATGTAGTCGGAGAATTGCAGGAAGGTGCCGCCGTAGGCGCGCGTCGGGCCGTGCAGCACGATGCCGGACAAGATGGCGCCCATTGCGTGCTCGCGAATGCCGAAGTGCAGGGTGCGCCCGTACCAGTCGGCGGTGTACGCCTTGGTCGAAATCGCCGGCGGGCCGAAGGAAGTGGCACCTTTCATGGTGGTGTTGTTGCTGCCGGCCAGGTCGGCCGAACCGCCCCACAGCTCGGGCAGCTTGGGGCCCACGGCCGAGAGCACCTCGCCGGACGCCGCTCGGGTAGCCAGTGCCTTGGAGCCGGGTTCCCAATGCGGCAGGTCGGCGTCCCAGCCGTCGGGCAACTTCCCGGCGCGCAATCGGTCCAGCAGTGCCTTGCGTTCCGGCTCGCGCTGCGCCCAGGCCTCGAAGTCGGCCTGCCAGCGTTCGTGGGCCTGCTTGCCGCGGCCCACCAGCCCCCGGGTGTGGGTGATGACGTCCTCGCGAACCTCGAATTTCTTGTCCGGGTCGAAGCCGAGGGCTTGCTTGACGGCCGCCAACTCGGCCTCGCCGAGGGCTGCGCCATGCGCCTTGCCCGTGTTCATCAGGTTGGGGGCGGGGTAGCCGATGATGGTACGCAGTGAGATGAACGACGGTCGGTCCGTGGTGGCTTTCGCCTCGGCGATGGCCGCTTCGATGCCGACGACATTCTCGCCGCCCTCCACCTCCTGCACGTGCCAGCCGTAGGCCCGGTAGCGGGCAGCGGTGTCCTCGCACAGTGCGATGTCGGTGTCGTCCTCGATCGAGATCTCGTTGTGGTCGTAGAACACGATGAGGTTGCCCAGCTGCTGCACCGCCGCCAGCGACGACGCCTCCGACGTCACGCCCTCCTCGATGTCCCCGTCGGAGGCGATCACGTAGACGAAGTGGTCGAACGGGCTGCTTCCCGGCTCGGCGCCGGGGTCGAACAGGCCGCGCTCGTAGCGCGACGCCATCGCCATCCCGACCGCCGAGGCCAGCCCCTGGCCGAGCGGCCCGGTGGTGATCTCGACGCCCCGGGTGTGCCGGAACTCCGGGTGTCCGGGGGTCTTGGAGCCCCAGGTGCGCAGCGACTCGATGTCGGAGAGCTCCAGCCCGAAACCGCCCAGATACAGCTGGATGTAGAGGGTCAGGCTGCTGTGGCCGCACGACAGGACGAACCGGTCGCGGCCCAGCCAGGTGGTGTCGCTGGGATCGTGCCGCATCACCCGCTGGAACAGCGTGTACGCCAACGGCGCCAAACTCATCGCCGTCCCCGGGTGGCCGTTGCCGACCTTCTGGACCGCATCGGCGGCCAGCACTCTCGCGGTGTCGACGGCGACCGAGTCGATCTCGGCCCAGTCGTCGGGATGGTGTGGTCGGGTCAGCGCAGAGATCTCTTCGAGTGTGGTCACAGACTCAGTCCTTGGGGTCATCGAGCTGATCAATCTCAACCCTAGTGCGGGAGAGGCGGCTCTTGCAGGGCAAGGTTTTGGGTACCCGCGGCCGGGCGTTGTGAAAATTACGCGTCGGCCGCGCACGCGTTGCAACCAGTCCCGCAATCGAGGGGGAAATATCGAGGGGGAAATGTGGGTGAACCGACCCTCCGGGCTCGCCACCGGTGGAGTGCGGTCTACCATCGTGCGTAGTAGATGCTGCGCGTCGCCAGAACCCCGAGGAGTTATTGCGTGAGCGTTCGCGGGCGCGTCGCGCCCATCCGAAGGACCGAGTCCGCCCAGGCGGGGCCGGACTGCGGCCCGTCGGCGAAAGGTCCGGCCACAAGCCCGTTCCGCACCCGGGCCAGGGTGACGGTGCTGGCCTATCTGGCGCTGACCAAGCCTCGGGTCATCGAACTGCTGCTGGTCACCACGATCCCCGCGATGCTGCTGGCTGACCGCGGCTCCGTGGACCCGCTGCTGATCCTGAACACGCTGATCGGGGGGATGCTGGCTGCCGGGGGCGCCAACACGCTCAACTGTGTGGCCGACGCCGACATCGACAAGGTGATGAAGCGCACCGCGCGCCGGCCGCTGGCGCGGGCAGCGGTGCCGACGCGAAACGCGCTGGTTTTCGGGCTGGTGCTCAGCGTGGGCTCGTTCTTCTGGCTGTGGTCGACCACCAACCTGCTGTCGGGGCTGCTGGCCGTCGCCACGATCGCGTTCTACGTCTTCGTCTACACATTGTTGCTCAAGCGCCGAACGCCGCAGAACGTCGTGTGGGGCGGCGCGGCGGGCTGCATGCCGGTGATGATCGGGTGGTCGGCGGTTACCGGCACCATCGGCTGGCCGGCGCTGGTGATGTTCGCCATCATCTTCTTCTGGACGCCGCCGCACACGTGGGCGCTGGCGATGCGCTACAAGGACGATTACAAGCGCGCCGGCGTGCCGATGCTGCCGGCTGTGGCGACCGAGCGTCAGGTCACCAAGCAGATCGTGATCTACACCTGGTTGACCGTCCTGACAACGCTGGCGCTGGCGCCGGCGGCGGGGTGGCTGTACGCGGCGGTTGCCGTGGTCGCCGGCGTGTGGTTCCTGGCGATGGCCCACCAGCTCTACGCCGGTGTCCGCGCCGGCCAGCCCGTCAAACCGTTGCGGCTGTTCCTGCAGTCCAACAACTACCTGGCGGTGGTGTTCTGCGCGCTGGCGGTCGACTCGGCCATCGCGCTGCCGACGTTGTTCTGAGGCGCTGTCCGTTCAGAAGGCCCGCGAGCGTAACGCCAGTGCGAAAAACCGCGCCCAATTTCGCGGTGCCGCTACGCTCGCGGCGGTTTTGCCCGCTACGGCAGTAGCACGAGCGAGCCCGCGGTCCTGCGGCCCTGCAGATCCTCGTGGGCATGGGCGGCTTCGGCCAGCGGGTATCGCCCGCCGACCTCGATGGTGAGGTCGCCGCTACCGATCGCGTCGAACAATTCCGAGGCTCGCCAGGCGAATTCGTCGCCGGTGCGGACGAAGTGCGCCAGCCCGGGCCGGGTCAAGAACACCGACCCGGCGGCGTTGAGCCGCTGCGGATCGACGGGCGGGACGGGGCCGCTCGCGGCGCCGAACAACGCCAGGGTGCCGCGCACGGCCAGGCTGGCCAGGCTGGCGTCGAACGTGCTGGCGCCCACCCCGTCGTAGACCGCCGCCACCCCCGCGCCGCCGGTCAGCGCGCGGATCTGACGGCCGAACGCGGCGGCGTCGTCGGGGTAGGACAGCACCTCGGCCGCGCCGGCGTCCCGCGACATCCGCGCCTTCTCCGGCGTCGACACCGTGGTGATCACCCGGGCACCCAGCAGGTGGGCCCACTGCGTCAAGATCAGTCCCACCCCACCGGCGCCGGCGTGCACCAGAATCGTGTCGCCCGTGTCCACGGGATACACCGACTTCAGCAGGTAATGCGCCGTCAGGCCCTTGAGTAGCGCCGACGCCGCGACCTCGGGGCTCACGCCGTCGGGCACCCTCGCGGTCAACGCGGCCGGTGCGGTGGCGAACTCGGCGTACCCGCCGGAGGCCGTCGCCGTGACCACCCGGTCGCCCGCACCGAAACCGTGGGTGTTCGCGCCGGTCTCCACGACGGTGCCGCACACCTCGGAGCCGACGATGAACGGCAGCTCGCGCGGATAGAGCCCCGATCGGAAGTAGGTGTCGATGTAGTTGACCCCGATGGCCTCGGTCCGGATCAGCAGCTGGCCGGGGCCCGGGGCGGGCCGCGGGGTGTCGACGTAGCGCAGGACTTCGGGACCGCCCGTGTGGGCCACTTCTATTGCGTGCATGGGCCTATCATGCCGGGCAATGAAGCTCGCCCGGCCGGACCTCTTCCATCCGCGTATCGTGCTGGCGGGCTGCCCGCGGCACGTCACCGGCGACGGCGACGACGCGGGGCTTGTTGCCGCGCTGCGCCACCGCGGCCTGCACGCACGCTGGCTGTCCTGGGACGACCCGGAAACCAATCAAGCCGACCTGGTGATCCTGCGGACCACCAGCGACTATGCCGAGCGGCTCGACGCCTTTCTGGACTGGATGGGCGGGCTGGCCAACGTGCTCAACCCGCTTGCCGTCGTGGCCTGGAACGCCGACCGGCACTATCTGGCCGACTTGGCGCAGGCAGGCGTGCCGACGGTGCCGGGGGAATTCTTCGCGCCGGGAGAACGTATCCGGTTGCCGCGCAGCGGGCACGTTTTCGTCGGCCCGGCCGTGGGCACCGGGAGCCGCCGCCGCGCCGACCGCGTCTCGGCCTTGGCGGATGCGGGGGAGTTGCACCGCGCGGGTCGCAGCGTGCTGCTGCAAACCTGCGATGCGTCGCCCGAGTCGGTGCTGGTCTTTCTCGGCGGCGAGCTGTCCCACGCGTTTGCCAGGCGGGAACGCGCGCTGGTTCAGGCCGAGGCGGATCCCGAGATCGGGGCGGTCGGCGCGGCCGCGCTGGCCGCCGCAGCCGCCCGGACGGGCCACGCGCAACGCGAGTTGCTCTACGCGCGCGCCCACGTCGTCGGCGATCACCGCGACCCGCGCCTGCTGGAACTGCAACTGGTGGACCCGTCGCTGGGCTGGCGGCGGTTGGAGCCCGGCGCCCGCAGCCTCGCCGAGCGCGGGTTCGCGCTGGCCGTGGAGTCAGCGTGCGACCGGCTCGGGCTCGGCCCGTCCAAGCACCCGTTCCCGCAGTGACGCCCACAGCGCCGCGGTGGCCGCGGTGCACGCGGCGGCGCCCGCCACGTGCACCGCGACCAGGGCGGCGGGGACCCCGGTGAAGTATTGCGCGGTGCCGACGCCCGCCTGCACGCACACCAGCGCCAGCAGCACGCCGAGGCGCAGCAGGATGGGCCGCGACGCGCCGACGGCCAGCAGGCCGAAGCCCAGGCCGACCAGCAGCGCCAGGTAGGCGACCAGCAGCGAGGAGTG
>NZ_JBYCLC010000110.1:0-8042 GCF_057473685.1 Mycobacterium sp. TH-M116
CCCCTGGACGCCGTCGAAGGGACACGTCCCGCTGCGTCACGCCACGGGACAACCACATGGCATTCGTCAGCACCATGCCCGAGATGGTCACCGCGGCGGCCGGCGATCTGGCCGGGATTCACGCGGCGCTGGACGAAGCCGGCGCGGCGGCGGCCGTGCCCACGACCGGGCTGGCCCCGGCTGCCGTCGACGAGGTGTCGGTGGCAATCGCGCAATTGTTCGATGCCTACGGTCGGGAATTTCACGCTCTCACCGCCGCAGCGGGGGCATTGCATGCCGAGTTCGTCCGGTTGCTCAACAGTGGTGCGGCCGCGTACCTCGATGCCGATACCGCCGGCGCAGGCCTGCTAGCGGCCGCGCGGGTGCAGACGCCGACCTCCAACGCCTATGCGCAACTGTGGGCCGACACGTCAGCCAACCTGCAGGGGATCTACCACACCTAGTCCGCCGACCCGGCGCCGCTCCTGCGCCAGTTCGTCGCCAACCAGGCGGCCTACGCCATTACGGTCGGCACCTCGGTGACCGGCGCAGTCCAGGACTTCGGAGCCGGCGTGGTGGCTTTGCCCTCGGCCTACCTGACGGCGTTTCAGGCTCTCGCGGCGGGAAACGTCGGCGGTGCGGTGCAGGCCCTGGGCAAGGGCTACCTGGACTTGGTGTTCACCGGCTTCGACTTCCACAACGCGCCGACCGTCACGATCGACGGCGCGCTGGGGGATCTGCTGCCCATCGTGTCCATTCCCGGCGAGATCGCGCAGAACCTGACCAACGGCCTCACGACGGTCACCGACACCTCCATCAACGCGGTGATCTCGCTGACGAACCCGTCGTTCACCACCGGACTGCCGCTGACCCTGGCCCTCGACACACTCGGCGTGCCGATCGTCACCGGGCAGGCCGCCGCACTGAGCGGTACGACGTTCCTCACCGCGGTGCAGACCGGGAACGTCGCGGGCGCGCTCGGTGCGCTGGGCGACGCCCCGGCCGTCATCGCCAACGGCTTCCTCAACGGCCAGGCGACGATCACACTGGATCTGCCGCCGTCGCTGCTGACGATCCCGGGCGCCACCACCCAGTCGTTGACGGCTTCCATCCCGGTCGCCGGGATTCTCACGCCGCTGCAGCCGGCGGTGGCGACCGCGGTGGCCAAACCAGTGGTCGGGCCCGCGGTCACCCAAACCGTCACGCTCGGGGGCACGCAGTTCGGCGGTCTCATTCCCGGCCTGCAGGGCGCATCGGCGGATCTCGCGGCGGCGATCACGCCCAGCTGAGCGCCGCCGCAACGGCAGGAGGCCACGGTCCGGCTACGGTTACGCCGCCCACCGTATCGGCTCAGGGAATCAAACCGAACGCGATCGCGCCCAAGTCGGCCGCCAGCTGGCCGAAGATACCGCCGACATCCGCCGAAAGGTGGCCGGCGTCAAGGAGCGCGGCGGTGTCGAAACCATCCAGCGCGCCGGCCAGCTGCGCTGAGGTCTGCGCTGAGCTCACCGAGAATTCGAGCGGGGACACCGCTGCGCTGGCCGGCGCAGTGAACGGCTTGATCTCCTCGGCCAGGTCGCCCTCGGCGTCCAGCAGAAGCTGGAAAGTCCCGTCGGGGCCGTTGGGGCCACCCGCATAGGTGAGCAGTCCGTACGGGGTGCCGTGGAAGAGGTCGGAATCGGGACCGTTGTAGCCGTTGAGGAAGCCGTCGACGATCGCCGCGGGGGCATTGGACAGGTCGGTCAACGCCAGGGTTTGGTCCCCGGCGTCCTGCGCCTGCGTGATCTCCTGGACCACCTCGGCGAGCGCCGCCACGCCGCTACCCAGCGCGTACAGCGGGCTCACCAGAATGTAGTCGCTCAGTGCCATGGGAAGTGCGGACAGCAGACTGTCGACATTGTTCCCGAAAGAGGTCATCACCGGTGCCACACCCTTGACCAGCGTCTCGATCGGATCGAGATAGAGATCGGTGCTTGCGTAGTTCCACACGGTCGCGAAAGCCTGCATCACATCGCCCTGCGCGAATTGCGCCGAGGCGTTGTTCATGACTGTCGGCAACCCCTGCACGCCGTCGGCGAACAGCGTCGCGGAGGAGCCCTCGGCGTCGGCGATGGTCTGGGCGTAGGCGACCTGGTTGTCGTAAATCTCGCCGAACAACGACGGCTCCCGAGCGGCCAAAGCCTCGAGGCCGGCCAGGTTGGCCGAAGCCGTCTGAAAAACCTGGGCCCACGTCGGCGAGGAATCCCACGTCGCGGAGGAATCCGAGGCGGCGGGGTTCAGGGCCGCGCCGCTGAGCAGGTCGACGGGATCGGCGAGCACGCCCGGAGCAACGGATGCGGCCAGTTCGACGCCGGAGACTTCCCAGGCCGCGACGCGGCTCTGCGTTGTCGGGGTGACGGCAACCAGCGCAGCAGTCACGCAGGCGGCACCGACGACAACACCTGGGTTGAGGCCGTACCGCACGATCATCTCCTCGAATTCGGTTCGGGCGTCTGAGTTGCCGGAAACCTGGGCGCATCAACGGATTATGGGCGTCGCTTAGAGAGCCAAACGAAATAACGCGACGTAGCGTACTACGGCTCAGCTCAGGGCCGCATCCGGTAGGCGCCGCTGAGCGGCTGGACGTGTTCCTTCCAGACCTGGTGGTAGCGCGCGGGGTCGTGCGCCGGGCGCCGGATCATGCGCATCGCGAACCGCGCCTGTTCGTCCGTCGTGGCCGGCTTGTCGCTCAGTTCGACCGCGTAGCCGTTGAAGTCCCTGACCAGCACGCCGAAGATCTCGTCGATCAGAGCCGGGTCGACACCTGCTCCCGGGCCGGACAACCCGGCCTCCTCGAGGACCAGCTGCGCGTAGGGCACCGTGGCGAAAAGCTGGCCGACGGCGAACGCGAAGTCGATGTCGCGCTGCTGGGCCGCGTCGGGGGTGGCACTGGCCAGCATCTCGGCGAGCACGTCGATCTGTTGGCTCAGCAGTGCGACGTTGGGCAGGTGGGCGAAGGCCGTGAACGTCGAGCGCCAGTCATGGAAGCGCACCTTGCCCAGGCCGCCGGTCGGTCCCTGGGCGAACAGGAAGGTGTCGTCGGCGGCGTCGTCACGCCGGCCGAGCAGCGGCAGGGCCGCGTCCGGGGCGAACAGGAAATTCGGCATGAACTTGCCGAGCAGACCGATGTTGATGTGGACCGTGCCCTCCAGTCTGGGCAGCAGGCCGATCTCGCGGGTCACGGCTTCGAAGAAAGTGTCCTTCTCCACGCCCTTGGCCGCGATCACGTCCCACAGCGCGGTGATGACCCGCTCACCCTCGCTGGTCACCTTGGCCTTGGTGAGCGGGCTGTAGAGCAGGTAGCGGCGGTCGGTCGCCGAGGCGCTGCGCATGTAGTCGCCGGCGCGAGTGGTCACCAGCTTCATCGCGGCCAGCCGCACGTAGGCGTCGGTCAGCAGCCGGCGCACGTGGCTGAAATCGGCGACGACGGTTCCATACAGGACGCGGTTGGACGCGTGGGTGACCGCCTCGTACATGGCGTGGGTGCACATGCCCACGGCTCCCCAGCCCAGGTTGTACTTGCAGACGTTGACGGTGTTGAGGGCGGCGTGGAAGGCGTCGGGCCCGCGGTGCAGTATCTCGGCTTCGGTGACCGGGTAGTCGCGCAGCGCGTAGTTGGCGACGTAGTTCTGCGAGTTGACGACGTTCTTGATCAGCTCGTAGCGGTCGTGGCGGGAGTCGGCCGCGAAGAAGACGTATTCGTCGTCCTTTCCCGGAACACCGGCGATCTTGCCGAAGGTCGACACCATCCGGGCCACGTTGGCGTTGCCGATGTAGTACTTCTCCCCATTGGCGACCCAGCCTTCTTTCGAGGGTTTCAGCAGCATGTCGGTTTGGTAGACGTCGGCGCCGTGGGTCTGCTCCGAGAGCCCGAAGGCGAACACCTCGCCGGCCTCGAGTTGGGCGGCTGCCTTGCGTTTGGCGTCGGAGTTGTCGCTCATCCAGATCGGGCCCAACCCGAGCGCGGTGACTTGGAACGGGTACCAGTAGCTCAGCCCGTAGAAGCCGACGATCTCGGCGAACTCGCTGATGCGGTAGGTGTCCCACCGGCAGTCATCCGAGCCGTAGGCGCTCGGTGTCAGCAGCGACGCGAAGATGCGCTCGCGGCCGATGTGGTTCAGGAAGTCCGAGTACCACACCCGGTCGTGGTCATCGGACTTCAACCGGGCCTTGCCCCGCGACTCGAAGAAATCCACCGTGGCGGCCATGATCTCCGCCGAGCGGTGGTCCGGGTAGGTGCGCTTGAGGTGACTGGGGTTGAGCAACATGACGTGACCGTACTGCCAAAACGGCCTCGCGGGGGCCCTGTTGGTCAGAGGCCCGTCGACCTAGCATCAATCGCGTGTCAGAACTCAATACCGCCCGCGGACCCATCGATACCGCCGAGCTCGGCGTCACGCTCATGCATGAACACGTGTTCATCATGACCACCGAAATCGCGCAGAACTATCCCGAGGCCTGGGGCGACGAGGAACAGCGCGTCGCCGACGCCATCACCCGGCTGAACGAACTGAAGTCCCGCGGCGTGGACACCATCGTCGACCTGACGGTGATCGGGCTGGGCCGCTACATTCCGCGCATCGCGCGGGTGGCGGCGGCCACCGAGCTGAACATCGTTGTGGCCACCGGGCTTTACACCTACAACGACGTGCCGTTCTACTTTCACTACCTCGGCCCGGGCGCCGAGCTGGGAGGTCCGGAAACCATGACCGACATGTTCGTCCGCGACATCGAGCAGGGCATCGCCGACACCGGCATCAAGGCGGGGATCCTCAAATGCGCGACCGACGCACCCGGCGTCACCCCCGGCGTCGAGCGGGTGTTGCGGGCCGTCGCCCAGGCGCACAAGCGCACCGGGGTGCCGATCTCCACGCACACCCACGCCGGGCTGCGGCGCGGGCTCGAGCAGCAAAAGATCTTCGAGGAGGAGGGCGTCGACCTGAGCCGGGTGGTCATCGGGCACTCCGGCGACAGCACCGACATCGGCTATCTCGAAGAGCTCATCGCCGGTGGTTCCTATCTGGGGATGGACCGGTTCGGCATCGATGTCATCTCCCCGTTCGAGGAGCGAGTGAACATCGTCGCGCAGATGTGCGAGCGCGGGCACGCCGACAAGATGGTGCTCTCCCACGATGCCAGCTGCTACTTCGACGCGCTGCCCGAAGAGCTGGTGCCGCAGGTCATGCCGAACTGGCACTACCTGCACATCCACAATGACGTCATCCCCGCGCTCAAGCAGCGCGGCGTCACCGACGAGCAGCTGCACACGATGCTGGTTGACAATCCGCGCCGCGTCTTCGAGCGGCAGGGTGCCTACTAAATGGCTCCGGGTGAGCCGGGCGTGACGGACCCCGTTCCCCCGATCGGCACCCAGATCACGGCGCTGGCCCGCCTCGCACCCGACGAACCCGCGGTCACCTGCGACGGGGTGACGCTGACCCGCGCCGAGCTCGACCGTTCCACGAACCGACTGGCCCGCGCCTACGCGCGGCGCGGCGTGGGCGTGGGCGACTACGTGACCATGCTGCTGCCCAACTCCATCGAGTGGATCCAGGCCGCGGTGGCGTGCTGGAAGCTGGGCGCGGTGCCCCAGCCGTTGTCTGCGCGGCTGCCGGTCGCCGAGCTGCAGGGGTTGTTGGACCTGCGACCTCCTGCCCTGCTGGTGGGCCGCGATTTTCCCGGAATACCCAGTGTTCCAGCCGGTTTCGTGCCCGACCCTTCATTGCCCGACGCCGCGTTACCGGAAGCGGTCTCGCCGGTGTGGAAAGCCATGGGGTCGGGTGGCAGCACCGGTCGGCCCAAGCTGATCGAGTCCGGCGGGGACAGCCGGATCCCGGCCGCCATCGGCTACCCGCTCGGCGCGCAGGAGGGTGACACCACCTTGATGTCGGTGCCGATGAGCCACAACACCGGGTTCACCACCGCGACGATCGCGTTGCTGATGCGCCACCACCTGGTGGTGATGAGCCGGTTCGACCCGCAGCAGTTCCTGCGGCTGATCACCGAGCACCGGGTCACGTTCCTGACGACGGTGCCGACGATCATGCAGCGGGTGTTGCCGGTCTACCAAGCCGATCAGGAAGCCGACCCGGGGGCCTACGATCTGTCCTCGATCCGGCGGTTCTGGCATCTGGGCGCGCCCTGCCCACCGGCTGTCAAGCAGGCCTGGATCGACCTGCTCGGACCGGACAAGGTGTGGGAGCTTTACGGCGGCACCGAATTTCAGGCGCTGACCTTCATCTCCGGCGATCAGTGGCTGACGCATCGCGGCTCGGTCGGCGTGGTGGTCGCCGGGGAGATGAAGGTCCTCGACGACAACGGCAATCCGTGCCCGCCGGGCGTGGTCGGCGAGATCTACATGCGGCCCACGCCGGGCAGCCCACCGACGTATCGCTATGTGGGCGCGACGGCCAAGAGCCGTGACGGATGGGATTCGCTGGGCGACCTCGGTTATTTCGACGCCGAGGGGTTCCTCTACCTGTCCGACCGCCGGGTCGACATGTTCACCGTGGGTGGGCGCAACGTCTACCCCGCCGAGATCGAGAATGCCCTGTCTGCACACCGGGACGTGTTGTCGTGCCTGGTCGTCGGTGTTCCTCACGAAGACCTCGGCCAGGTGCCCTACGCCTTGGTGCACACGTCCGACGGCGCCGGGTTGGACCAGACGGGCGTGCTGGAGTTCCTGCGTGAGCACCTTGCGCCTTACAAGCTGCCGCCCTCCCCCGAATTCGTCGAGTTCGTCGGCACCCCCTTACGCGACGACGCCGGCAAAGCACGGCGCTCGGCGGTGCGCGCCGAGATCATGGCGCGATCGCATCCGCCTCGGCATCGATAACCGCCTCCGGTCCGGTCGGCTTGGCGCGCCGCTCCCACCGCCGCAACCATTCCCGACAGGGCGACTCGACAAGGCCGTAACTGACGGCGGCGATAGCGAAGCCGAACACCAGCGTCAGGACCAGCACCGCCGGCATCCGGCCGGTGAACGGAAACGTCCCGATCACCGGGAACACCATGGCCAGCGCGGCCAGATGCCAGACGAACAGCCCGTAGGACCAGCGCCCCAGCGTGACCATGCCAATGCTGCCCAGCAGTCGGTGCGGCGTGTCCGGGCAGTCCAGCACCAACGGCGCCACCAGTGCGAACGCCACCAGCGAACCCATCGCGGTCTTCACCGCGAACTGCGCCGGGGTACCGGGGACCAGACCCTCCGGGCCGGCCAGCGGCGACGCCGCGACCAGGTAGGCCAGCACCGCGAAAACCGCCATCGGCACCCGGCGGCGGGCCAACCGGTGCGGCCACCCGACCTCGCTGTACGCCCACTCGGCCAGCAGCATCCCCGCGGCGAACCAGGAGAAGAACGCCGGCGGCCAGTTCAGCGGGTTGGCGCCGGAATCGGTGTGCCCGGCCACCACCGGGGTCCAGCCCCATGCCCAGCTGAGGGCCGCCAGCGCCGCGATCGCGGGCACCCGGCCCCGCAGCGGGAGACGGCGGGCCAGCAGCGCCAGCACCGGCAAGGCGAGATAGAAGCCGACCTCGACCGACAGGCTCCACATCTGGGTCAGCCCGCCGGTCAGGGTGAGCGGCACATAGATCTGGGTGAGGGTCAGGTTGGCCAGCCATACCGTCGGGCTGGCGTGGTCGGCGTCGGGCAGCAGCGTCAGGATCACCACGACCGCCACCACGTAGGCCGGCATGATGCGGATGAACCGCGACCGCAGGTAGTGCGCGGTGCGGGGGGGCCTCAGATCAGGCGGGCCCCCCTGACGCGCCGCTGCGACATGGCCGCGCCACAGCAGGAATCCCGACAGCGCGAAGAAGACGGCGACGGCCAGGTCGAAGCGGCTGAGCAGCCGGCCGGCGGCGCCGCTGGAGTGACCGGTCTGGAAAGCGACGTGGGTGACGACCACACCGATGGCCGCGCAGGCGCGCATGCCCTCCACGGCGGGCAGGAAGCTGCGGCTTCCGCCCACCTGCCGGCCGTCGGTCATCATCCCGTCGGTCATCATCCCGTCGGTCATCATCCC
>NZ_JBYCLC010000111.1:0-8595 GCF_057473685.1 Mycobacterium sp. TH-M116
GGTCCCGTGGCTCAGTGGAAGAGCGTCCGCTTCACACGCGGAAGGTCGCTGGTTCGATCCCAGCCGGGACCACCACCAGTGCCGGTCGAAAACGCTAACCGCGGGCCTCGATGTACTTGCCGGCCCGGTTAGCGGCTCATCCGTCCTGAAAGCTCCAGGTACCCAGCCGCGCGGCGATCGCATTGACATCGGACACTGCACCGGTGGCGACCTGGATCACGAAATCGAAGCGGTCGTTCTCCGAAGGGGCGATCCACTGACCGTTGATGACCAGTAACGTCCGGCAGGCCGTCCGTGAAAGCCGCTTGTTTCGGTCGACCGGCGCGTGGTTTCGCGCCAGGGAGTGCAGCAACGCGGCGGCCTTGAGGTGCAGACCTGGGTACGCGTCCTGTCCGACACCTGATTGACATCATCCCCTGTGGCGCCGACGCAGTTACGACCGAGTGCGGCAGGCTGCCCTGCAGCTGGGGCTGGGCGACGTCGTATTCCACGATGAACAAGCCTGGCGGGCCGGAACCGGTAGACGTAGCCGTGCCGGCTCGGGTCGGCGCGCACCGCGTCCAGCGTCGCGGTGGAGCGAAGATCGATGTCGGGGCTGGCGCCGTGGATGGACGGGATGAGCAGGGTCGCGCCGACCCACGGATGCGGGTTGACGGGCGCTCGCCCGTGCTCACCGCTGTCGCCGGTGAGCACTCGGCTTGCCCACGGCACGACGTTCGCGCTATCCACTGGACGCGCGGCCACGACGAGCACACCGGGCGGCGTGGGGCGACAATATGCGTGATCGACGAGACCACAACTTCGCGAGGACGGTGGACGGTGAGCAATCAAGAGGGGATCGGCGTGCTGAAACTCGAATGCCCGCAGGGCCATCCCGTCGGCAGGATCCTCCGGGACGCCCCGCACCAGTCTGTCCAGTACGACCCGGGCGCCGCGGTGGGGAACCGCCGGTTCTGGCCGGACGAGGACGATCAGCCGCGGTTCGCCACGCATTGCCGGTTCTGCGACAAGCCGGTGGGGGAGGCCACGGCCACGTTGCAATCCACACTGGCCGACCTGCTCAACGACACCACTCTGGGGACCGCCGTGGCCACGCTGCCGTACCTGTAGGCGGGCGCGTGGCCCCACATACTGTAAGAGATACAGTAGCCGTCGCGCGGCGCGCTGACGCGCCGACGCCGGCGCCGACGCGAGAGGAGTCCCGTGACCCAGCACCCCCCGACCCCGAACGGCAACCCGCGCCCGCCCGAAGGCGACTGGCTGGGCACGCCGTACCTGTCCTTGCAGCGACAGGGGCCGATCGCGGTGTGCACGATCGACCGCCCGGACGCGCGCAACGCCCTGACACCGGCGATGTACTTCGGAATCCGTTATGCCGTAGGCCGTCTCAACGAGGACCCGGATCTGGCCGGGCTGCTGATCACCGGAACCGGTGACGTCTTCGCGCCCGGCGGCGACATGGGCGGCGGCGCCGGCGGCGCCGACGACTGGATCACCTTCGGGGCCGCGCTGGGCATGGACGTCACGCCGTTCGACGCGGTGCGGACCTCGGCCAAGCCGGTCGTCTCCGCGGTCAACGGGCTGTGCCAGGGCGGCGGCTTCCAGATCGCGCTGTGCAGCGACCTCTCGGTGGTCAGCGAGCGGGCGACCTTCCGCGTGCCCGAATTGTTCCGCGGCTACGCCGACACCTACTACAGCCAGATGCTGGCGCGCCTGATCGGGCCGGTGCGCGCCCGCGATCTGATGTTCACCGGACGGGTGCTGAGCGCGGTCGAGGCCTGCGACTGGGGCCTGGTGAGCCGGGTCGTGCCGCAGGAGAGCCTGCTCGCCGAGGCACACGACGTGCTGGCCCAGGTGTGCCGCACCGCCCCGCGGGCCCGCAGGGTCATCAAGTCCAGCATCGACAATTACCTGGGCCGGTACGACCGCATCGGGATGACCGCCAGCCTCGGCGACGCCGAGGCGCGCGAGGGCTTCCGCGCCTTCAAGGAGCGCCGCTCGCCGGACTGGGTGCATCCGCAACTGCGGGTGGCGGGCCGCTTGTGAGGGCGCCGCTCATACCTTGCGCGCACGGTCCCGCCAATAGGGTTCGCGCAGAGCTGTTTTGAGGATCTTCCCGCTGGCGTTGCGGGGAAGCTCGGCGACCACGTCGACGGTGCGGGGGCATTTGTAGGCGGCCAGATGCTGCCGGCAGAACTCGATGACGTCGGCGGGTTCGATCTCGGCCGCAGCCACCACGATCGCCTTGACGGATTCGCCCCAGCGGTCGTCGGGCACCCCGATGACCGCGGCGTCGGCGACGGCGGGATGCTTGATCAGTACGCTTTCCACTTCAGGTCCGTACACGTTCTCCCCGCCGGTGATCACCATGTCTTTCAGCCGGTCCTCGATGTAGACGTAGCCGTCGGCGTCGAGGCGCCCCACGTCGCCGGTGCGCACCCACTCGTCGACGGTGATCGTTTCGGCCGTTGCCTCCGGGCGGTTCAGGTAGCCGCTCATGTTCTGGTTGCTGCGCACCCAGATCTCGCCCGGCCGCCCCGCCGCCAGCAGATCGCCAGTCTCGGGATCGACGATCTTGATCGCCGTTCCCGGCAACGCTTTTCCGGCTGAAAGCTGCAGATGGGGCCGGGCTGGATCGCGATGGTCGGTGTCGCCGAGCGCTGTGACTGCTCCGCACAGTTCCGTCTGGCCGTACACCTGAACGAATTTCGTGCCGGGCCAGGCCGCCAGCGCGCGGTGTAGCAGGGGCAGCGGCATCGGGGCGGCGCCGTACGCGATGCAGCGCAGGCCCGAGATCGAGGCGGTTGCCGCCTCGCCGCCGTCGAGGAACCTGGCGATCACCGAAGGCACGACGAACGCATGCGTCGCGCCGGCCCGCACCGCAGCGACCAGCTCCGCGGCGTCGGGCTCGCGGGTCATGATCGTCGGCATGCCGGGCCGGATGCCGAACAGTGCATACCCGATCCCACCCACGTGGAACAGCGGCATGCACACCAGGTTCGTGTCGCCCTCACCGAAGGGAAATGCCGGCGCGACGTTCGCCGCGTGGTTGACCAGCGCCCGCTGGCTCAGTACCACGCCCTTGGGGCGTCCGGTGGTGCCCGAGCTGTAGATCACCAGCGCGGAGTCGTCGCCGGTGACCTCGGCGTCGGGATCCTCGGGAGATGCCGCGGCGAGCAATGATTCGTACTCGTCCTGGTCGTCACCGCCCACCACGACGATGCGCTGCAGGCCCGGTACGTCAGCGGCAGCCGCCTGCGCCGCGGGATGCAGTTCGGCGCCGGCGAAAAGCAGGCGGGCCCCGCTGTCTTCGAGGACATGCACGAGTTCCTCACCGGCCAGACGCCAATTCACCACGGTGGCCACCGCGCCGATCGATGCGGCCGCGAACAGGGTTTCCAGGCACGCGGGGTGATTCTTGTCCAGGAAAGCCACGCACTGCCCACGCCGGATACCGGCGGCGCGCAATGCTCCGGCTGCGCGACGAATCCGCGTCGCCCACTCGGCCCAGGTCCACTGTGCTTCGCCGTAACGGATGGCCGTGGCGTCGGGACGCTGTCGTACGTGCTGCTCGATGAACCCGATGAGGGTGTCCGTGGTGCTGGTGAAGGTGTCGACTGCCGGCATAACCCCTCCGAGATCGTTGTGTCCTTCTCTGTGATACGCGGTGTGCCGCCGCCACGGCAACCCGTCAGAGCATGGAGTCGATCATGGCTCCGCCGTCTTGGGCGGCTTGACCGGTCGCGTTGTCGTTCTGCCGGAAGTCGATGAAGGCCGACAGCCGAGTCGACGTGTTGAGCAGCTCACCGAATGTGCCGAGGACGGGAACCGTGCCCCGCGGCGACGAAAGGTCGGCGGTGTAGTCGACGGCGGCCTTCTGCTGAAAGTGGTTGCCTTGCAACATCGTTATGAGCGGATCGGTCAAGTTCCGCACGTTGGTCAAATCAGAGGACGGGTTGCCGGTCAGCTGGTCGATGTCGCCCTGCAGCGCGGCGACGACATCGGTCCCGTCAGCCGTTTTCACGACGACCTGCAGCTGCGCGCTGGAATCGGCGTTGGAGAGCGCCACCCAGTCCGGGCCGCGGTCGCCGACCGTCCAGCCCGGCGCGGGGGTGATCGAGATGCCCTGCGCGATGTCGACCGGGTCGGCGGCCAGCAGCGCCACCGCGGACGCCGGCGGGCGCGGGGTTTGCCCGGTCGGGCCGGCCGTGGCGGTGAGCAGGACTGCGGCGGCCACGGCGACGACGGACTGCAGGCCGCGCGTGGCCCGTGCCACGGAGAACGGGGGCGTGTGCGGTGGCGACATCATGGCTCCTCGTGCCCCCGGTTGGTTGCGCAAAATCGTAAGGTACAAATCGCCATATGGGCAGATCCCGCAGAGCAGACGCCCGACCCGACAGAAGGACTTCGACATGGTGAATGCCGCCCGCGCCCGTTCCCGCACCTTCGTCGTGACGGGCGCGGCATCCGGGATCGGCCTGGCCACCGCGCGGCGTCTGCTGTCCGAGGGCGGCTCCGTCGTCGGCGCCGACCTGGCCACCCCGCCGGACCTGGGCCCCGATTTTCACTTCGTCACCGCCGATGTGACCGACGAGGTTGCGATCGGTGCCGTGCTGGACGCGGTGCCCGGCCGCCTCGACGGCGTTTTCCACGCCGCCGGCGTGGCCGGCGGCGGCCCCGTTCACCTGCTCGAACGTGCCGAATGGGAGCGCGTGATCGGCATCAACCTGACCGGCACGTTCCTGGTCGCCAAGGCCGCGCTGTCCCGGATGATCGAGCAACCCAGGGTCGACGGCGAGCGGGGCTCCATCGTCACCGTCTCCAGCATCGAAGGCCTGGAGGGAACGGCGGGCGGCAGCTCCTACAACGCGGCCAAGGGCGGCGTCGTGCTGCTGACCAGGAACATGGCGCTCGACTACGGGCCGAGCGGCATCCGGGTCAACGCAATCTGCCCGGGTTTCATCGAAACACCGATGGCTGAAAGTGTTTTCAGTCTGGAGGCGATGGCGGGCCCGCTGGCCTCCATCACCAAGGAACACGCGCTGCAGCGGCTCGGCCGGCCCGACGAGGTCGCGGCGATGGCGGCCTTCCTGCTCTCCCGGGACGCTTCGTTCGTCACCGGGCAGGCCATCGCCGTCGACGGCGGCTACACCGCCGGCCGCGATCACGGCGTCGTCAAACTCTTCGGTCTGCCCGAGTGAGCCTTCAGGATCGCGCTACCGTCCGGTGCGCCTGAGAGCGACTCCTCACGCGGGCCGGTGCGGCTGTGCGCAGCGATGAGTCGACGGGGGCGTCGCAGAACAGGGCGTGCGAGAGCGGCTACCGGCGGGCGGTCGAGGCGAGCGCGGCGTCGGCGGTGGGGTAGAGGGGCAGCTCGCCCCCCAGCTCGCATGCCTCGACAATCCTGGCGACGAGCGGCGCCCGGCTGACCAGGCGCAGCTCGATACCGCGGCGGCGGCACCGTTGCGCCTCGTCGGCCAGTACCGCGAACGCGCAGCAGCCCATGAACTCGAATCCCGTGACGTCGACGACCAGCGGCCCCGGGGCGGAGACGACGCCGCCGGCTTCGACGATCAGCCGGCGCCAGGTGAGCTCGTTGCTGGCGTCGACCTCTCCACCGGCGTTGACGAGCACCGCGCCGTCGATGCGGTCGGTGGTGGCCCTCAGGGTGTTGTGTGGGTCCCCGAGTTCGTAGACCAGCCGCGTGCTGAGGGTCAAATAGGGACTGGACGTGGTGTGGGTACACGCTGTACTCATGTGCTGGACTCCCTGATCGGCCGGCGTTGGAAACGCCGCGATGTTGGCCCGTCCTGCTGTCTGAAGACAGACATCCGCGATGTGTGAACCTTTTTTGTATAACGAAACAGAGCGGTGTGTCTACCCGTGATGCGTGAACGAATCGTGAGTGCGGACTACGACCTTCCCGGGCCACGTCTTACCGGCACGTCGCGACCAAGAACGAACTCGTGCTGCTCCGGACCGGGGGCCTCGACTGGTGGACCCGCCGGGTCCGGTTTCACACGGGGTCGGCGGCGGTGGTCCCGGTTCTGCGACCGTGCTCGGCCTCGAGTTCGGCGATCGCTCGGGATGTGCGCTCGCGCAGCAGGATTGCCGCGGTCACACCGCACACGACGGCGATGACGAACGCGATCCAGGAGAACCGCTCCATCCAGCGCTCGGCGGCCATTCCGGCGAAGTAGACCAGGGCGGTGGTGCCCCCCGCCCAGCAGACGGCGCCCGACACGTTGGCGGCCAGGAAACGCGGGTAGCGCATGTTCAGGGCGCCGGCCAACGGCCCGGCGAAGATGCGCAACAACGCGATGAAGCGGCCGAAGAACACCGCACGTACACCCCAGCGGTTGAACAGCTGTTCGGCCAGCGCGACGTGTCCGGGACCGAAATGTCTCGGGAACCGCCGGCCGAGCCGGTCGAACAGTGGCATGCCGTACCGGCGCCCGATCGTGTAGCCGACGGAGTCACCGGCCACCGCGCCGATCACGGCGGCGGCCCCGACGAAGAACGGGTTGACGGCGAGGTCATCGTAAGACGACATCAGTGCCGCGCTGACCAGGACGATCTCCCCGGGAAGCGGGATGCCGAGGCTTTCGAGCCCGACGACGGCCCCGACCACCAGGTAGACCGCCAACGGCGGGATCGACTGCAGCAAGGCCTCCGCGTTCATGGGTCAAGGATGCCTGACTCATACCCCAGCCGTGGTGCAAAGCCTCTTTCCCGGGTGCCGGAGCCGTTGTGCGGCCCGCTGGGTGTGCTCAGGCGTTCCAGCTGGGGCCGTTTCGGCACGCGGCCGTCGGCCGAGGACCGGCCCCGCAGCCGGCGCCAGATCCACGGGACGAAACTCTCGTGCGCCCAGCGCAGATGGCCCAGGGTGCTGGACGCAGCGGGCCACCGCCCCGGGTCGGCACGTGCACCGGCCCAATCATGGCTGCTGCCGGGAAGATTCAGCGCCTCGGCAGCCGCGGCGGCGAACAGAATATGGCCCCTGGTGGATGCGTGCACCCGGTCGACAGCCCAGGTGTCCGCATCGCGCATCGAGGCTGCGTTATACAGGTCGACGAGCCGGAAGCCGTAGCGCCGGGCGGCGTCGCTGATCGCCTCGTTGATGCGGGCGAGCCGCGTCGACACCAGCCCGCCGAGCGGGAGGAATTGCGCGACGTTCGGGAAGGTTGTGGTCACCACCGTCGCCCCCGATTCGGCCAGCGCGGCGTGCAGGCGGTCGAGGTCGCCGAGGGCGCGGCCGAACGATCGGCCCGGCTGGATGACATCGTTCATCCCGGCGCACACCGTGATCAGGTCGGGCCTCATCGCGAGGGCCTCGGGAAGCTGCTCGGCGAGCACGTCGGTGATCCGCGTGCCGCGGATCGCCAGGTTGGCGTAGAGCAGGCCTGGATGCAGCGCATCGATCATGGCCGCGAGCCGGTCGGCAAACCCCAGCAGGCCGACGGCGTCGTCGCCGTCCCACAAGCCCTCGGTCTGGCTGTCACCCATCGCGACGTAGCGGCAGTACCCGGACCGATCAGCCCCGCACACGATGCCGAGAATAGTGCTCGTCGGAGTGCTGAGCAGAACCCGGCGATCCAGGTTTTTACAAGAATGGTTTAGACTAATTCACAGGTGCTAGACAGCCTGGGAGACCAGAGACCAGCGTTAACGTGGTCATTTCAAGGTTGTGAGCAAAAAGTACCCGGCGGGTAATCGTTAGTTCTGTGTGCATGGCGTCGTCTGTCTCGGCAGGGGAAGGGTTGGTGACATGGGTCATCGGACACGAAGTGGCCGCGTGCAGGGCCTCGGAGAGCGGCTGCTGTCCTCGATCGGGCGCCAGGAATGGCTGGACCGGCCGAGCTACCGGCTGGAGCACTTGCTGAGCTTCGCCTACAACGGGCTGGGCGGTGCCCGCAACGGCGTCACCAACGCGCTGCACGGCGTGTGGCTGGGGCACCCCGCACACCCGCCGTTGGCGTCGCTGACCAGCGGGGCGCTCGCGACGACCGTCACGCTCGACGCGCTCAGCCTGCTGCCGCGCCGGCGGTCCACGGGAGTCCCCGACGCCTCGCGGTTCGCGAGCCGCGCGCTGGGGCTCGGCATCGTGGCGAGCGTCGGCTCGGCTGTCACCGGCGTCACCGATTGGCAGCACACCCACGAGCAGGACCGCCGGGTCGGCCTGGTGCACGGCCTGGTGAACCTGGCCGCAACCGCCCTGTACGCGCAGTCCTGGTGGGACCGCCGCCAGGGGCGTCACTACCGCGGGATCGCCTTGACGGCACTGGGTTACGGCATCACCGTCGCCGGCAGCTACCTGGGCGGGGCCTTGGTGTTCGACTCCGGCGTCGGCATCGACCACGCCGGTCAGCGGCTGCGCACCACGAAGTGGACACCGGTGCTGTCCGCCGACTCGCTGAACGGGAAACCGATGCGGGTGGAAGTCGACGGGGTGGGGCTGGTGGTGTGCCGGACCGGGCCCGACGAGGTCTCTGCCTTCGGCGAATTCTGCCCGCACTTGGCGGCTCCGATGGCCGACGGCTGGGTCGACCGCGGCCGGCTCGTGTGCCCATGGCACGGCTCGTGGTTCTCAGCCGA
>NZ_JBYCLC010000112.1:0-5561 GCF_057473685.1 Mycobacterium sp. TH-M116
CGCCTGAGCGGTCACCGGTCAACATTGACACACGGTGCGCGCCCCTCGACACGGTCGACTCCAACACCGAAGATCACGGCAAATTAGAAACCGCTGCGAGCCTCTGACACGGCTCGACCGCGAGGGGGGTAGATCACCGACTTGTCAGCAAGGTCAGATGCTTGTGTCGCACAATGGAATTCGCTGGTCGGGCTGGGTGAATTACGGCAGAGAAATCTGAGGATCCCGACGCATCGCTAATCTATCTGCTGGCCGAACGCGCCGTCCCTGCAAGGGTGCCGGCACCGGGTGCGACATCCCTGATGCATATTTACGTGTTACGATATTTGTGTGAGATTGGCCCCACCGCGCTCAAGCGAAAGTGGACGCGCGACGACATCCTTCACGCACTGGAACACCGGCACATCGACTATGACATCGAGGATGGCGACCCGCCGCGCACCTGGATTTTCGGCTTCGCCCGCGACCTGACGCTGCTGGAGCTGCTCATCCTTCATGACACCCCCGGCGGGCGAGTCATCCACTGCATGAAGGCCCGTCCGAAAGAACTGGAGAAAGCCCTCCGAGCACGAGGCAGGCGATGATATGACCCACACACAGAAGCAGGCCCACCCGCCGCTGGACAACGCAGGAGTGGACCGGCTCGTCACCGAGGCCGAAGCAGGCATCCCTGAGGAGAAACTGCGCCGCCGGGGCCGACCGTCGATAGGGGATGAAGCCGCGAGCACCTACTCGGTGCGCCTGCCCGACGACCTGGTGACGTTGGTGGACACCCGAGCAGAACTCGAAGGCGTGAGCCGGGGCGAGACCATCCGGCGCGCGCTCGTGGAGTACCTGACCACGTGATCGGCGGCTACGCCGTCAAGGCGTCGTCGTTGGTTTCCGAACGGGCGTCCGTCCGCCTGAAACCCGAACGTGTCGACTGCCGTTGTACCGCGGTCAATGGGGGTAGATTCCCGACTCGTCACAAAGGTTGGATTTCTGTGTCGAAACATGCTTTAAGCCAACAGAATCCATTGTTGATGTTTGCTGTTCTATACTCCCGTGCGACTGTCCTCCCGCACGACATCAGGGCGGGTCGAACACGGAGTGATCGCCGATCCTGCGCCACCGGCAACGGATTTCGTCGTCGACTGTAACCAGTTCGAAGGTGGCACGACCGTCGGGACTTGCGAACGACCAGGTCATTTCCAATACGTTGGGCGCGCCCTGAACCGACTTGACCCGAAGCGACCTGGGCCAGGCGGCCGACGGATCGATCACCAGCGCGTCGCACGCTGGGATGAACTTGGTTGTCAGCACTCGACGGAACGCATCGCGATGCTCACGTTTGAGCCGACGGTAGTCGGCTTCGAACGCCGGTGTCGTTTCAAACTTCACTACCGATCAGCGTCCAACCGATCCAGATGCTCCAGCAAGGCGTCACCGTCTTGGTGGACCGTCACCCGCCCTGCCGCAATGTGGCCATCAACTTCACGTTCACGCTGCTGCCAGCGCTCGGTCCAAAACCATCGCTGATCGGCGGGGACGGGCAGCGACGGCCGGAGCTCCAGTACGCCGTCGTCGCGCTCGGTGATCTCCACCTGCGCACCCGGCTCGTCCAGATGTAGCCGACGCCGGACCTCCGCCGGCAGCGCGACAACACCCCGTGATTGCACGCCGACATACCCATGAAACGCCACAATGGCAGTATTCCGATATTGCAACAATTACGCAATCCGGTTTTACGGCATATCGGCGTCCTTGGCAGTATCGACGGCATGCCTGCAGCAGGTAGTTTGCCAACGTGCCACCAAGGTGCGCTGTCTATGTCGGTTGCGCCGTGGGGCCGATGCAAAACAGCTGGTGAATGCGTCGACGAGGGTATGGGGTGTTGTTCGCGATGCGTGAGGCAGGTGTGATTGCTCTGCCGGATTGTGGCAGGGAGATCGCCGCGGCAGCACTATCCGGGAATCTCATCGGTCTCCGTCATGGAGCTTGCCGGCGAGCGCATGGCCGATCTGTGCGCAGTGCTCACGCAAGGCGGCGCACGTGGTGATCATCTCATCATCAGGCTGGACGACGGTCAGTTCAGCGATGCGGCGCTCGAGTCGTCGGCGCCGCAGTTGACCCCACCCGGCGCGCAAAACTCCATAGCGGAGTTCCATCACGGTGTGGAACGCGAGCAGGACGGGCCTTGGGCTGATCAGCATGCGGTAGTGCTCAGCGGGCCGATTGGGGCGGTCATCAAACAGCCAGCTGATGACCATCGTGTCCACGACAACACTCGATGGCTGAGTGTTGGTCATGCGTCCGCTAGTGCAGCCTGAAAGGCGGCCCACTCCTCCTCGGGCACATCCTCGATGACGAGGCGATCACGGGGGGGTAGTGGCCGAGCGCGCCGGATTGCCTCATCGGGCGTATAGGTTCGCACGACTGGCTCTTCGGGCTGCCCGATACTGGACACGACGCCAAGCCTACCGTCGCGTGCTGACGTCGGACACCTCATCAGATCTGCGATCCGCTGCCCGGTGAGCGACCACTGGGCAGGGGGTTAATTCCCGAATTGCAACAAAGGTCAAGGCCCTGTGTCTCCGCCGTCAACGAATCTCTAAAGAACGCTTTAACATCGAAGATGTTCTGCCAGCGGCCGCCGATAGCCTGTGAGCCCCGACCGAAACAGAACGCCAGTTGGAGCGACGCAGAGAGCATGAATCGCCCTGGAAATGCTGGAGGCTCCTGACCTCGGAAACGAGGATGGAGTCATGCCGAAGAAACCTCCGTCAGGGAAGCCGACTGCCCGTAGGTATAGCCCGGAAGTGCTGCGGTGCGGAAGGTCCGAGCGTTGCGTGCAGAGTTGGGCACCGGGCACGGCACGGTGCAGCGGGTCGCTCGCCAGCTCGGGTACGGGGTCGAGTCGGTGCGCTCCTGGGTGCGCCAAGCCGACATCGACGATGGATATGCTCCAGGTGTCTCGACCGCGGAGTCCGCGCGGATCAAGGATCTCGAGCAGGAAGTCCGAGACACCAAGCGCGCCAACGAGATTCTGAATCAAGCAGCGAGTTTCTCCGGGGCGGAGCTCGACCGCCAACACAAGCAGTAGTCGACGTCGTCGACGGCAACCGCGACGGGTTCGGGGTCGAGCCCATCTGCACTGTTCTGTCTTCGGCAGGACTGCAAGTGGCCCCGAGCACCTACTACGCAGCCAAGGCCCGCGGCCCGCCGCAGCGGGCCCAGCGCGACGCCGTCCTGGGCCCGGCCCTGGTCGAGCTGTGGAAGGACAACCATTGCGTTTACGGGGCGCACAAGCTGTGGAAAGCGGCTCGTCGCGGCGGTCACGACGTGGGCCGTGGTCAGGTCGCCCGACTGATGCGGGCCGCCGGCGTCGAAGGGGTGCGTCGCGGCAAACGGCTGCGCACCACCAAACCGGACCCTGGTGCCGGGCGGCATCCCGATCTGGTCACGCGCAACTTCACCGCCGAGGCCCCCAACCAGTTGTGGGTGACCGATCTGGCGCGCCGCGAGGCGCTGTTTGACCGAGTGACTGAGTGCCCAGCACAGGATGAGTCAACTGTGCCGTTCGGGCCACTGGTCGCGCCTTAACAGGCAACGACGCCAATGTGTCGGGTTCTTTACCGACAGCGGAAATCCTGGCCGTCGTGCGCGGACGCCGGCGGATGAGCGCTACCGTGATGTCAGATGACGGCGCCCTCGTCCAACCGGTTTGCCCAGCAATTCGGAGCGATGTTGCACAATTTTTCCCAGCACAGTCAACGAAATATGACATGGATGTCTTAGCGCCCCCGGAGGTCACCTCCGCGCTCATCTACTCCGGGCCTGGAGCGGTGTCGCTGACCGAAGCCTCCGCCGCGTGGCAGCGGCTGGCCGTCGAGTTGGATAACGTCGCCGGCGTCTATACAGCGGTGCTGTCTTCGCTGATCGAGTCCTGGGACGGCGCTTCCTCGGCCGCGATGACTCAGGCTGTCCACCCCTTCCTGCTCTGGTTGCGCGCCACTGCGCAGCAGTCCCAGCAGATGGCCGTCTCCGCGGAGGCTGCGGCGACGGCGTTCAGCCTCGTCCACTCCACCGTCGTCCCCCCCGTGCAGGTCAGCGCCAATCGGACGCAACTGGCGCTGTTGCTGGCCACCAACCGATTCGGCAGCAATACGGCCGCGATCGCCCAGACCGAGGACCAGTACCAGGCGATGTGGGCGAACAATTCAGCGGCGCTGAGCCGCTACCAGGCGGCCTCGGCCCGGGCGACCGCGCTGCCGGCGTTCTCCTCGCCCGTGACGATCGCGAGCCCGACCGCCGCGGCCGCCCAGGCCGGCGTCGTGTCGACGGCCGGCACCGGCAACGCCGCCTCGACGCTGTCCTCGGTGTGGTCGTCGCTGTTCGGCGACAGTTCTGGCGGCCTGGTCAACAACGGCTGGTTCCAGTTGACCAACACCTGGGGCAATCAGTTCATCTCGTCCGGCTTCCCGATCAACCTGCTGGATTTCGGGGCGCAGTCGGCAACCGCCGAGAGTGTGCAGTCGGTGGGCGGCGAGATCGGCCAGGGCCTGGCCGAGGGCGAGGCCGCGTTGGGTGCATCGGAAGTCCAATTCAGCAACGCGCTCAAGGCTTTCGGATCGGCCGCATCGGCACCCACCGCGGCGATGGGTGTCGGGGTGACGGTGGGCAAGCTGACCGCTCCTCCCGCCGTGGTGGGGTTGTTGCCCGCCTCGCAGTCGCCAGTACACCTCGCGGCGGCAGCCTCGCCGCTCGGAGTGGGGGAGGGCGGGTTCTCCGCGCTGCCGTTGCCTCCGATGATGATGTCGCCGCCGGTATCCGCAGGCAGCGGCTGGCGCAAGCGTAAGCAGCAGAAGTTCGAGGACCTCGACTACGGTGTCGAGCTCCCCAAACGGGTGATACATCGTCCGCCGAGCGGGGGATGAGAGCAGGCGATGGCTCTCAATTCGGCGAGATGTTCTGTTCTGCAACGTATTCGTGCTTCTCTCAGGTAGTTCGTCATGGATTTTGGGATCCTGGCGCCTGAGGTCAGCTCGGCGCTGATCCATGCGGGACCCGGGTCCGGGTCGCTGCTTGCTGCCGCCGCGGCGTGGCACGAGCTGGGCCTTGAGCTGGACGAGTCGGTGCGGGGCCACACCGCGGCGTTGACGTCGCTGGGCGAGACTTGGCAAGGTCCGGCCGCGACGGCGATGGTGCGGGCGGCCGCACCCTACGTGGAGTGGCTTGCCGTCACCGCGCAGCAGTGCCGGCAGGTCGGCTCCTCTGTGCACGCGGTCGTCGCGGCTTTCGAGCTGACGCACTTCGCGGTCGTGCACCCGTGCGTGGTCACCGCCAACCGGACGCGGCTGGCGCTTCTGCTGGCCACCAACTTTTTCGGGGTCAATCTCCCCGCGATCGCCGAAACTGAGGCCGAGTACCAGGCCATGTGGGCGAACAACTCGGCAGCAATGTATCGATATGCCGTATCTTCAGCGAGTGCCGTTGTGCCGGTGCAGTTTTCGTCACCACCGCCGATCGCCAACCCGGCGGGCCTGGCGAGCCCGGCCGGCGTGGCTCCGGCTGCCACCTCC
>NZ_JBYCLC010000113.1:0-43600 GCF_057473685.1 Mycobacterium sp. TH-M116
CCGAGCGAACCGAGCTTGGGTACCGTCAGCGCTGCGGCGTCACCCACGGCGAAAACCTCGGGATGGTCGGGGTTGCGCATGTCGGTGCCGGTGAGCACGAAACCGTACTCGTCGGTGATCGCCAGATCCTTCAGAAACGCATGCGGCACCCAGTCGGGCATGAGGATCTTCAATTCGGCTTCCACGCTGTGGCCGTTGGCGAACTCGATGCCGTCGGCAGTGAGTCGCGAAACGTCCTGGGTGTCGGACAGGTATCCGAAACCCATGTCGGTGGCCAGACCCAGGAACTCCTTCACGATCTCTTCACCGGCGTCCTCGGCGATCGTTCCGCCCGGGGTGAACAACGTGATCTTGTGGGCGTCGCCCATCGAGTGCTCACCGAGCCAGTGCGCCATCGACAACGCCAACTCCAGCGGCGGCCCTTCGCAGGCGGCCTCGGCGACCGGCAGCCAGTCGGGCTTGTGCTCGAGGCCCTGGTGAAACCGGGCAGACCCGATGGCGATCGGGCCGCCCTTGTAAGCACCACCAAAAAGCTTGCGCCGCAGTTTATTACCGTAGTGTCCGCTGGAGACGGTGTCGCCGAACTCGCCGAAACCCTCGATCCGGTCATAGGCCAGTTGGTTGCCCAGTGCCACGACGAGATAGTCGTAGGCGATTGTCTCGGGCGCCGAGCCGGCGCGATCGGCCGGAGTGAAAACCACCCGCTTGGCGTCGGGGTCGATGGCGGTGACCGAGGCGTTGATGAACGCGTTGCCGTCGCGGTCATGGAACTGGACGGTTTCCATGTGCATCGTCACCAGCGGATCGTGATCGGCGAACACCTCCATCGGAATGTTCGGCACGAAAATCAGGTACGGGTTGCGGTCGATCACCGTGATGTCGACCGCGTCGCCGCACTGTGCCCGGATAAAGCGTGCGGTGGTCAGCCCCGCGAAGCTGCTGCCCAGGATCACCACCCGAGGACGCGCGCGGCTCATGGCGCCACCGCCCCTGCGGTGCTGTCGTCTGTGACGTCCAGCGTTGGCGTCACGGTCTCAGGCATGTGCATCATGTTCCGACTCCTCAATGTTCACTGATGGCCTCGACGGCTCTTCAATGCCGGACGCCCGAAGCGACTCGTCCGGCACGCATTTCATCTGTGTGTGGGCTAAACGCCGCAGCCCGAAGCCCGCTCGGCCGTAGTGGGGATGCCGAGTCGATGCAGTAGCACACTGGTGGGGCACCATCCCACGGCCGCATCGAGCAGCAGGTTGGCTCCCACGAAACCGGTGAGGATCCTCCACCGGGCCGAATATTTGCGCCCCAGAGCCAGAGTCGCCAGCACCATGGCACCCGCCAACAGGTTGATGGTGCGCTCCAGTGGCCAACCTTGTGGCCGGGGCATTCCGAACGCTCCCCGCTCGATCGGTGCTGTGCGTTGGTCGATCTGCATCAAAACCTCACTCCTCCCGAGTCGACATCACCAACGGGTGATCCGAATTGCCCAACTACCGCCGTCGGCATACCCACGCGAGTACGAAGCAAACCCCAGCCAGCGCCTGTGTCAGCCGCCAATGCGCGCTGAGGGCCAGCTAGCAGATGCGCCGACAGGAGATCTCGCGGGGAAAATGCAAACGCGTCAAGCTTTGCTCTCCAGGTTTTTCACCGCGGCGGGATCGTTGTCGGTGAGTCCGACTCTGGCCGCACCGCCGGGTGAGCCGAGTTCCGCGAAGAAGTCGGCGTTGAACTGGATGTAGTCGGTCCACTCCTCTGGCACGTCTTCTTCGGTATAGATGGCCTCGACCGGGCATACCGGCTCGCAGGCACCGCAGTCGATGCATTCGTCGGGCTGGATGTAGAGCATCCGGGTCCCCTCATAGATACAGTCGACCGGACATTCGTCGATGCACGATTTGTCTTTGACGTCGACACAGGGTTCGGCGATCACATAGGTCACAAGACGTCTCCTAACTTGTTGATTACCAGGACATCCAACGCGGATACGTTGATGTTCGCAGGTCAGCCGTGGGCAGCCCGCAGTAGTTCATCGAGGGTCGCGAGCTTGGCGCGGGGCCGCCCGAACGGCTCACCGGCCGAGCGCTCGTAGTCGTCGATAAGCTGCCAATGCGCACGGGTGACCAGCTGGGGCCGTCACGTGAGGTGCAGGCCGCATTCGGTCTTAGTGAATCCTGCAAACCGACCGCTGCGCTTGTCTTCTCCCGGAGCCGGTTTGGTGGTGTTGGGCGCGCACCCGATCGACGGGTAGCCTTCGTCAACCAGCGGATTGACCAGCACGTTGTGCTCTGTGATGTAGTCGGTCATATCTTGGTCGGACCATACGGCCAGCGGGTTGACCTTCACCAACTTGAACTTTTCGTCGAAGCTGATCAGCGGGGCGTCTGAGCGGGTCGACGCATCGCTGCGGCGCAGCCCGGTCACCCACGCGCGATACTCGGGCAGTGCTTTGGCCAGCGGGACGACCTTGCGCAGCCGGCAGCACTCGTCGGGGTCGGTGTGGCACAGGCTCGTACCCAGCGCCAACACCGAAGGCTCGGGGGTGATGGTCACCATGCGGATGTCGTAAGTCGCCGCGACCGCATCGCGCATGCCGATAGTCTCGGGGAACTCGTTGCCGGTGTCGATGAACATCACCGGCACGCCCGGGCGCACCGTCGCCGCCAGATCAATGAGGACGGCGTCTTGCATGTTGGAGGCGACCACCCATCTTCCGGGAAAGGTTTGATCGGTCCAGCGCAGCAGGTCGATGGCGCCGGCGCCGTCGAGTTCGGCGGCGCCCCGCGCGGCGAGCTCTCGAAGTTCGGCCTCGGTCACCGGGTCATCCGTTGCACTCATCTGATACTCCTGTCCTCATCGAAGATCATCCTCTTCGGCGCGCAACGCCCAGTTCGCGAAACGCTCGCCGGGATCACGCTTGGTGACGAAGTTGAGTAGACCTTGTGCGCACGCAGTTTGCGGCCAAACCCAGCCTCGTGGCCAAGACCTCCGCCCAGGTGAACCTGGAAACCCTCGACCGACCGGTGATCGGCACATCGAGCCCGTCGTTGATGTCGGCCAAGCGGGATTCCAGCTCGCACACCAGCCGACCGAAGGGGTGATACCCACATTGTTCACGCCGTAACCCGCAGCGGCATGAGATTTCCTGGATTCGTTGTCGGTACGGAATGGCCGTCTGAAATCGAAACCTTCCGCCGTTGGCAGTGTTTCGATGGCAATCTCGTTAAGCGGCGTTTGCTTGGCGATGCGATGCGCGACCGCTCGCGAGCAACCGGAAATCGGGCACATGGGATCGCAGCGAAGCCGCGCACCCGGTCCGCCGGCCGGGCCAGCACGACCGACGTACCCAGATAGCTGCCGCCCAGCAGACTCGCCAACCGCCTGCGTCACATGAGACCGGCGGCGTCCATCCCGCGCAGTTCCTTCTTCAGATCGGCGATCTCGTCTCGGAACCGGGCGGCCAACTCGAACTGCAGATCGCGCGCGGCGGCCGTCATCTGCGCGGTGAGGTCCTTGATGAGGTCGGCCAACTCGGCGCGGGGCATGTTGGCGGTGTCGCGACCTTCGAACACGCCGGCGCTCACCGCACGTCCCGGTTCGCCCTGCGCGCGCCGGCCGCGGGATGCGTTGCGGCCTGACCCGCCGATCCCGATGTCGGTGTCGTCTGCCTCGCGGTAGACCTGGTCGAGGATGTCGGCGATCTTCTTGCGTAGCGGTTGCGGGTCGATGCCGTGGGCCTCGTTGTAGGCGATTTGTTTGGCCCGCCGCCGCTCGGTCTCGTCGATGGCCTCTTTCATCGAATCGGTGATGGTGTCGGCATACATGTGCACTTCCCCGGAGACGTTGCGGGCGGCGCGCCCGATCGTCTGGATCAGGCTGCGCGACGAGCGCAGAAACCCTTCCTTGTCGGCGTCGAGGATCGCCACCAGCGCCACCTCCGGCAGGTCCAGGCCCTCGCGGAGCAGGTTGATGCCCACCAGCACGTCGTATTCGCCCAACCGCAGCTGGCGCAGCAGTTCGACGCGGCGCAACGTGTCGACCTCGGAGTGCAGGTAGCGCACCCGGATGCCCATCTCGAGCAGATAATCGGTGAGGTCCTCGGCCATCTTTTTGGTCAGGGTGGTCACCAGCACCCGCTGGTCGGCGTCGGTGCGTTTGCGGATCTCGCCGATGAGGTCGTCGATCTGGCCCTTGGTCGGCTTGACCACCACCTTGGGGTCCACCAGGCCGGTGGGGCGGATCACCTGCTCGACGAACTCGCCGCCGGACTGACTCAGCTCGTAGGGGCCGGGCGTCGCCGACAGATACACCGTCTGCCCGATCCGGCTGGCGAACTCCTCCCAGGTCAGCGGTCGATTGTCGACTGCGGAGGGCAACCGGAACCCGTATTCCACCAGGTTTCGTTTGCGGGACATGTCGCCCTCGTACATGCCGCCGATCTGCGGCACGGTGACGTGCGACTCGTCGATGACGAGCAGGAAGTCCTCCGGGAAGTAGTCCAGTAGCGTCGCCGGCGCCGAACCCGCCGGCCGGCCGTCGATATGGCGGGAGTAGTTCTCGATTCCGGAGCAGAAACCGACCTGGCGCATCATCTCGATGTCGTAGTTGGTGCGCATCCGCAGCCGCTGGGCCTCCAGCAGCTTGCCCTGCCCTTCCAGCTCGGCGAGCCGCTCGGCGAGCTCCTCCTCGATGGTGCAGATCGCCTGGGACATCCGCTCGGGACCGGCCACGTAGTGGGTGGCCGGGAAGATGCGCAACGAGTCGACCTGGCGGATCACCTCACCGGTCAGCGGGTGCAGGTAGTACAGCGCCTCGATCTCGTCGCCGAAGAATTCGACCCGGACCGCCAGCTCCTCGTAGGACGGGATGATCTCCATCGTGTCGCCCCGCACCCGGAACGAGCCACGGGTGAACGACAGGTCGTTGCGGGTGTACTGGACGTCGACCAGCAGCCGCAGCAGGGCGTCGCGGGCCACCTCGGTGCCGACCTCCAATTCCACGGAGCGGTCCAGGTAGGACTGCGGCGTCCCCAGGCCGTAGATGCATGACACCGACGCCACCACCACCACGTCGCGTCGCGACAGCAGCGACGACGTCGCGGAGTGCCGCAACCGCTCGACGTCGTCGTTGATGGAGCTGTCCTTCTCGATGTAGGTGTCGGTCTGCGCGATGTAGGCCTCCGGCTGGTAGTAGTCGTAGTACGACACGAAGTACTCGACGGCGTTGTGCGGAAACATCTCTCGCAGCTCGTTGGCGAGCTGCGCGGCCAGCGTCTTGTTCGGCGCCATCACCAGGGTGGGCCGCTGCAGCCGCTCGATGAGCCAGGCGGTGGTTGCCGATTTACCCGTGCCGGTGGCGCCGAGCAGCACCACGTCGCGTTCGCCGGCCCGGATGCGCCGTTCCAGCTCGTTGATGGCCGCCGGCTGATCGCCGGCCGGCTCGTGCGGACTGACCACCTCGAAGCGCGCCCCGCTGCGCACCACGTCTTCGACCGCGCGGTATTGCGAGTGCGCGACGACCGGGTGCTCGGTAGCAAAAGCCATATGGCCAGGGTAGAGCGCCCCTCCGACATCTGGCCGCGGCGATCCGCGGACGGGTGTCCCGTCGCTGGTCCGGTCCAATGATCAGCTCGTGCCGCGGACCGTTAGGGTCAAACCATCCACGCGCCCAAGCACGAGACGTTCGACCTGATCGCCCGCACCAACACCGACCCCAAGGGCATCGTGCGGGCCGTCGACGAGTACGCGGTGCACCCGTGGGGCCTGTATGTCGCCCGGCCCACCCCGGGCCGGGCCCAGTTCTCCTACCTCGAGTCATGGTTGCTGCCGTCACTGGGGCTGCGCGCCACCGTGTTCCACTTCAATCCCGGCTACGAACGCGACCAGGACTACTACCTCGACGTGGGCGACTGCGTCCCCGGCCCGCAGGTGTGGCATTGCGAGGACCACTACCTCGACATCGAGGTCCGCACCGGGGCGCGGGCGGAGTTGCTCGATGTCGACGAACTGCTCGACGCGGTCCGCCACGGCCTGCTGAGCCCGGAGGCCGCCGAGCGGGCGGTGCGACACGCGGTGGACGCCGTCGACGGGCTGGCCCGCAACGGCTATGACCTGTCCCGCTGGGTGGCCGGCAAAGGCATGCGCCTCACCTGGCGCGGGAGTTCACGATGACTTCCCCGCCCAGCACCGCCAGGACCACTAGCGCCTAGGTCGAGGCCGCCAGCTGACACCGTCGGCCCACGCCCATGCCCGCGGGTAGGCGTCGAAAAGCCAGGGCTGCCTGGCGTCGGCGTAGCGCGCGACGTCCCCGTGCGCGCCGCTCTCGGCCGCACGCGTGACATCCAGGTACTCCTCGCGCACGCCGGGATTGGCCGCCAGCCAGTCGGCGAACAGCAGGGCGAACTGCTGTCCAGGCCACCCGTCCACCCGGATGTGCACGGTGGTCGGCCGGCCGGGATCGGCCGAGCCGTGAAGCCGCTTCTGCCACAGAGCCGGATCGTCGCTGTGATCGAAACGCTCCATGGTGCTGCGAGCCTCGCCGTCGGCGACATCGGCGGTGACGTCCTCGATGCGCGGGTAGCCGGCAGACAACAACGGCTCAGCGAGCTCGTCGGCCACGGCGAGCGACTCGACGGTGATCTGCATGTCGATGACGTCCGTGGCGTACCAGGCGGGATCCCCGGACAACGCCGTGGACCCGACGTGGTCGACCCGCAACGCCTTGTGGCCGCACGTGGTCTTCAGGCGGTTGGCAATCCGCCGAGCCTGTTCCGGCCACGTCGGGTCGGCCGGTACCAACCGCGCGGGGGCGCACACGGTTCGGCGCGCGGTCAGGTTGTGGGCGAACGGCAGGATCCGGTCATTCCAGACGTCGCGAGCCCGTCGCTTCAGGTCCGCCGGATTGCCGGAGTTGTCCAGCCAGACATCGGCGACCGCGCGGCGCTGCTCGTCGTCGGCCTGCGCGGCGATCCGGGCGCGGGCGTCCTGTTCAGCCATGCCGCGCTGCTCCACCAGCCGCCGCACCCGCACCTCGACGTCCGCGTGCACCACGACGACCAGCGGGAACAGCGGCGCCAGACCGGATTCCACCAGCAGCGGGATGTCCTCGACGACGACGGCATCGTCGGGCACCGCCGCGATGATCTCCGATCGCCGCCGGCCGACCAGCGGGTGCACGATCCCGTTGAGCGTCTTGCGTGCGTCGTCGTCACGAAAAGCCTTGGCAGCTAAGGCCGCACGGTCCAGTGCGCCGTCGGGCAGCAGGATGTCCGCCCCGAATGCGTCGACGAGGTCGGCCAAGCCCTCGGTGCCCGGTTCGACCACCTCGCGCGCAACCACGTCCCCGTCGACGATGACCGCGCCGCACTGGGCGAACGTAGCGGACAGCGCCGACTTGCCGGCGCCGATGCCGCCGGTCAACC
This sequence comes from Mycobacterium sp. TH-M116, assembly GCF_057473685.1. Taxonomy (NCBI): domain Bacteria; kingdom Bacillati; phylum Actinomycetota; class Actinomycetes; order Mycobacteriales; family Mycobacteriaceae; genus Mycobacterium; species Mycobacterium sp. TH-M116. Next base: position 7,415 of record NZ_JBYCLC010000113.1, read on the forward strand.
CGATGCGCAGCATCAGCGAGCGCTGTCAGGCGTTGCCGGCGAGCTTTTCCCGCAGGGCGGCCAACTGGGCGTCGCTGGCCAGCGACCCGCCAGCGGACTTCGCCGAGGACGTACCGGTGCCCGGCGACTGGTCGCCACCGGCGTGACCGGCCTCCTCGGCCGCGGCGAACTTCTCCATCTGCGCGGTGTGCATCTTGTGCTGGCGCTCGGCCTCGGCGTAACGGGCCTCCCACTCGGCGCGTTGCTTGTCGAATCCCTCGAGCCACTCGTTGGTGTCGGCGTCGAAGCCCTCCGGGAAGATGTAGTTGCCCTGCTCGTCGTAGCTGTCGGCCATGCCGTACTTCGCCGGGTCGAACTCCTCGGTGTAATCCTCGTTGGCCTGTTTGAGCGACAACGAGATCCGACGGCGCTCCAGGTCGATGTCGATGACCTTGACCATCGCGTCGTCGCCGACGGAGACCACCTGGTCGGGCACCTCGACATGGCGCTCGGCCAGCTCGGAGATGTGCACCAGGCCCTCGATGCCCTCCTCGACGCGGACGAACGCACCGAACGGCACCAGCTTGGTGACCTTGCCCGGCACGATCTGACCGATGGCGTGGGTGCGGGCGAAGTGGCGCCACGGGTCTTCTTGGGTCGCCTTGAGCGACAACGAAACCCGCTCGCGGTCCATGTCGACGTCGAGCACCTCGACGGTGACCTCGTCGCCGACCTGGACCACCTCCGACGGGTGGTCGATGTGCTTCCAGGACAGTTCGGAGACGTGCACCAGACCGTCGACACCGCCGAGGTCGACGAACGCGCCGAAGTTGACGATGGAGGAGATCACACCCTTGCGGATGGTGCCCTTCTGCAGTGCGTTGAGGAACTCGCTGCGCACCTCGGACTGGGTCTGCTCGAGCCAGGCCCGCCGCGACAGCACCACGTTGTTGCGGTTCTTGTCCAGCTCGATGATCTTGGCCTCGATCTCCTTGCCGATGTAGGGCTGCAGATCGCGGACTCGGCGCATCTCGACCAGCGAGGCGGGCAGGAAGCCGCGCAGCCCGATGTCGAGGATCAGGCCGCCCTTGACGACCTCGATGACGGTGCCCTTGACGGCCTCGTCCTTCTCCTTGAGCGCCTCGATGGTGCCCCAGGCGCGCTCGTACTGCGCGCGCTTCTTGGACAGGATCAGCCGGCCCTCTTTGTCCTCCTTGGTGAGAACCAGGGCCTCGACCTCGTCGCCGACGGAAACGACCTCGCTGGGGTCGACGTCGTGCTTGATGGAGAGCTCGCGGGCGGGGATCACGCCCTCGGTCTTGTAGCCGATGTCGAGGAGGACCTCGTCCCGGTCAACTTTGACAATGGTGCCTTCGACGATGTCGCCATCGTTGAAGTATTTGATCGTTTTGTCGATGGCGGCGAGAAAATCCTCGCTGGAGCCTATGTCGTTGACGGCTACTTGCGGCGAGGTGACGGCGGGACTCGGCATGTGGTGGGTTGCTCCGGACAGGTTGGGTCGTAGGGACAATGTGAGATTTACCCGTCGAGGCTACTCGACAGGGCGCACGCTGGACAAACCGGTTAGTGCCCGCATTAGGTCAGGGGCGCATCTGGTGCCGTCCTCTTGGCAGTGATCCCCCGGGCGCTACATCGAGTCGCTGATCAGCGGCGGTACGTGCCCGCCCCGTGCAGGGCTCCTGATACGACGTGGCGGCCGCCGCCCCGCGCTAGCAGGGCGAAAGCCGGCAAGCAATTGACACTCGACGCGGTAGGTGATGCGCGGCACGATGGCCTTGAGGATTCAATCCTGCTTGGCAAGTCACGACAGCTCCAGTACTTGGAAGCCTGGCCGAACAGCCGCTATCCGCTTGTAGTCGCGGTCCCGGTGCAACACGCCGACCTCGTGGTGGATTGCAGTTTCGGCGATAAAGAGGTCGGGGATCGGCGTTCGGTGCCACATGCCGCGGTGGTGGGCTAGGTCGCGCTGAAGCCGGCGAACTCGCTCGAAGATGTCCGCGGGCGCGCGAAGCACATGGTAGGCACGCAACGACGTCTGCTGGTTGTCGTAGTCTGTCGCCGACCGGGCCGAATACAACCATTCGAGTTCACCGATATCACAGATAGCAAGGTCGGCTAGATCAATGCCCGCTGGTGGCGTCTCGCCGGCGAGGAGTCGCACGTGAGCACTCTTGTCGAGAATCCACGTCGTCATCGCCATGCCTGATCCGACAGCAGCACATCGACATCTATGTGCTTGCCGGCGTGCGCGATGTGCTCGACGATCCGTCCGCGCCTCGCCGCCGCGGAGTCCTCGGCCCGGGTCACCAGTTGACGGAGTGCGCGCTCGACAGTTGCCCGCAAGGTTTCCCCGGTGATGGCCTGGGCGGCTTCTACGAGATCTTCGTCAAGCTCGATTGTGGTCCTTTTTACCGACATGATGTACATATTATCAAATTAGATGTACATATAGCGGTGGTCCCCGTCAGACTTCAGGTTCCGTCCGGCGTGGGGCACCGCGGGCCCGTACGACCCGATCTGGACCCAACGGCCATCCTTCACCGGTGGGGCACCTCCTCGTCGCTGTGAGCCGGTCAACTGTGAGCAGTATCGGCTACGACACCGACAATTTTGCCGGCGCGTTCGGTGCGGGTGAATACCCGCACCACGACTGCGCGATCCTCGTCAGAACCTGGCGATCAGGACGACCCCGCACACCATGAGCGCGCCCCCGACAGCCCGCCAGAGGTTGATGGGGTGGGGATCGAGCCGCAGCCAGCCGAAATGGTCGACAACCAAGGACATGATGAGCGCCGACGTGACCGTGATGCCCATGAACGTTCCGGCCCCGACCCTGTTGACCAGCGTGAGGCCCGCGTAGACCTGGACGGCACCGACGAGCCCGCCGATGACCGCCCACCAGGGCATCGACGCGACGTCCTCGGCGCTCGGCAGCGGCCTGCGCATGATCAGGAACGCCGCCACGAAGAAGACCGTGATCACCGCGAACGACACCGCCGAGGCCAGCCACGGGTTGATGAGATGCTTGAAAAGCTGCCCGTTCATGGCGGCGCCGCAGGTCTGCAACGCGCCGCCGAGAACGATGAGCGGAATCATCCAGATCGGGTTCATGGGGCCCCTAATGCGCGGCGGCATCCCACGAGCGACCGTAGCCCACCGACACCTCCAGGGGGACGTCCAGCGGGTAGGCGCCGCCCATGTGCTCGCGCGCCAGCGCCTCGACCCGTTCGCGCTCGCCGGGGGCGATCTCGAACAGCAGCTCGTCGTGTACCTGCAGCAGCATCCGCGACGACAGGCCGGCCTCCTTGAGCGCCTTGTCCATGCGGATCATCGCCACTTTGATGATGTCGGCCGCGCTGCCCTGGATCGGCGCGTTCAGCGCGGCGCGTTCGGCGGCCTCCCGCACCTGACGATTGCTGCTGTCCAATTCGGGCAGGTAGCGCCGGCGGCCGAACACGGTGGAGGTGTAGCCGTCCTTGCGGGCTTGTTCGACGACGGCGTGCAGGTAGTCGCGCACCCCGCCGAAGCGGGCGAAGTACTGGTCCATCTGGACCTTCGCCTCCTCGGTGGAGATTTTGAGCTGAGCGGACAGCCCGTAGGCGCTCAGCCCGTAGGCCAGCCCGTAGGACATGGCCTTGACCCGGCGGCGCAACTCGGCGGTGACCTCCTCGATCGGCACGCCGAACGCGCGGGAGGCCACGAACGAATGCAGGTCCTCGCCGGTGTTGAACGCCTCGATCAGTCCCTCGTCGCGGGACAGGTGCGCCATGATCCGCATCTCGATCTGGCTGTAGTCGGCGGTCATCAGTTCGGCGAACGGCCCGTCCGGGCCGTTCCCGACGACGAACGCCTCACGGATCTGGCGGCCGGCGTCGGTGCGGATCGGGATGTTCTGCAGGTTGGGTTCGGTCGATGACAGCCGGCCAGTGGCCGCGATCGTCTGGTTGAACGTGGTATGGATCCGGCCGTCGGCGGCCACCGCGTTCAGCAGCCCGTCGACCGTCACCTTCAGCCGGGTGACGTCCCGGTGGGCCAGCAGGTGCTGCAGGAACGGGTGGCCGGTCTTTTCGAAAAGACCCTGCACAGCGTCCGCATCCGTGGTGTAGCCGGTCTTGGTCCGCTTGGTCTTGGGCATGCCCAGCTCGTCGAACAGCACGACCTGCAGCTGTTTGGGCGAGCCCAGGTTGATCTGCTTGCCGATCACGGCGTAGGCAGCCTCGGCGGCGCCGCGGATCTGGTCACCGAACCGGCTTTGCAAATCGTGCAGCATGTCCAGGTCCACGGCGATGCCGGCGCGTTCCATCTCGGCGAGCACCTGCTGCACCGGCAACTCCATGCCGGCCAGCAGTGTGATGGAGTCGATGCGTTCCAGCTCGGCGTCCAGCGCGTCGGCGAGGTCCATCACCGCCCGGGCGCGCACGATCAGGGCCTGAACGGCCTGCTCGTCGACGGCCTCGACGTCATCGAGAAGTGACAGTTGCTGCTGCTCAGCGGTTTCCGAGCGCAGTTCACGACGCAGGTAGCGAAGCGAGAGGTCGTCCAGGGTGAAGCTGCGCTGCCCCGGGCGTACCAGGTAGGCCGCCAGCGCGGTGTCGGAGGTGACACCGCGCAACGTCCACCCCCGGCCCACGAGGTCGTGCAGGGCCAGTTTCGCCTCGTGCAGCGCCTTGGGCTGGGCCGGGTCTGCCAGCCAGGCCGCCAGCGCGGCGTCGTCCTCGGGGGTCATCGCCGCGGTGTCGATGAAGCAGCCTTCCCCGTCGGCGGCGGCGATCGCGAGCGCGGTGGCGTCCCCGCCGTGCGGAAGATGGGTGCCCGCGACGGCCAGCCCGGCCCGACGCCCATCGTGGGCGTGCCCGGCCAGCCACCGCCCCACCGTGCCGGGCTCCAGCGCGCCGCCGTGCACGTCGAAACCCTCGTCGACCTCGGGCTCGACCGCGGCCAGGGTGTCGAACAGCCGGTCCCGCAGCACCCGGAACTCGAGGTCGTCGAAGAGCCGGTGGATGTGGTCGCGATCCCATGGCTGCAGCCGTAGCGTGTCCGGCGTCTGGGCCAGCGGTACGTCGCGCACCAGCTCAGTGAGTTCGCGGTTACGCACCACGGAGGCCAGGTTGGCCCGCAGCGCGTCGCCCACCTTCCCGCGCACCGCATCGACGTTGTCGACCAGGCCCTGCAGCGAGCTGTATTCGGTGATCCACTTGGTGGCGGTCTTCTCCCCCACCCCGGGAATGCCGGGCAGGTTGTCGCTGGGGTCGCCGCGCAGCGCGGCGAAGTCGGGATACTGCGCGGGTGTGAGCCCGTACTTCTCGACGACGGCCGCAGGCGTGAAGCGGGTCAGTTCGCTGACCCCCTTGCGCGGGTACAGAACGGTCACGTCGTCGGTGACCAGCTGCAGGGAGTCACGGTCCCCGGTGACCACCAACACCCGGTAGCCCTCGTCAGCCGCCTGGGTGGCCAGCGTCGCGATGATGTCGTCGGCCTCGAACCCCGGCTCGGCGACGACTGTGATGCCCAGCGCCCCCAGCACTTCCTTGGTGATGTCGATCTGGCCCCGGAATTCGTCGGGGGTCGCCGAACGGTTGGCCTTGTATTCGGGATAGCGCTCAGACCGGAACGTCTCCCGGGACACGTCGAACGCCGCGGCGATATGCGTCGGCGCCTCGGCGCGCAGCAGGTTGATCAGCATGGCGGTGAAGCCGTACACCGCGTTGGTGGTGAGCCCGCCGCGGGTTTTGAAGTTCTCGGCGGGCAGCGCGTAGAACGCCCGGTACGCCAGCGAATTGCTGTCGAGCAACATCAGCGTCGGCCTGGTTTCGTCCTCGCCGGCGACACTCACGAGTCACACTCTAGGCATCCGGGGTGACGCGGCCCCGCCCCGCCACAGAACTGCAACACGTTTCAGTTTCATGCCCGCCCTGGGTACGCTGGCACGGTGTCAGAGGTCATCCGCCAAGAACCGGCGATCGATGGATGGTTTGCCACCGACAGCTCCGGCAACGCCTATCTGATCGGCTCCAGGTGCCCCGACTGCGGCACCTACGTCTTCCCGCCTGCTCCATCGGAGGGCCGGACCGACAACTGCCCCAACCCGGCGTGCACCGGCGACACACTGGAGTCGGTCGCGCTGTCCAGGCGGGGAACGCTGTGGAGCTACACCGAGAACCGGTACGCCCCGCCCCCGCCCTATCCCGCCCCGGACCCCTTCGAGCCGTTCGCCATCGCCGCGGTGCAGCTGGCGGACGAGGGACTGATCGTGCTGGGCAAGGTCGTCGAGGGCACACTGGCAGCCGACCTCAAGGTCGGCATGGAGATGGAGCTGACCACGATGCCGCTGTTCACCGACGACGACGGCGTCGAGCGCGTCGTCCACGCGTGGAAGATCGCGCCCCGATGAGCGTTCCCGAACCCGTCTACATCCTGGGCGCCGGGATGCACCCCTGGGGCAAATGGGGCCGCGACTTCACCGAATACGGGGTGCGCGCCGCTCGGGCCGCTCTCGACGAAGCGGGCCTGGACTGGCGCCAGATCCAGCTGGTGGCCGGCGCGGACACCATTCGCAACGGCTACCCGGGCTTCATCGCCGGGTCGACGTTCGCGCAGAAGCTGGGGTGGACCGGGATCCCGGTCAGCTCCAGCTACGCCGCGTGTGCCAGCGGCTCGCAGGCCCTGCAGAGCGCCCGCGCCCACATCTTGGCCGGCTTCTGCGACGTCGCGCTGGTGATCGGCGCCGACACCACCCCCAAGGGCGCGTTCGCCCCGGTCGGCGGGGAACGCAGGAACGACCCCGACTGGCAGCGTTTTCACCTGATCGGGGCGAGCAACCCGGTGTATTTCGCGCTGCTCGCGCGGCGACGCATGGACCTTTACGGCGCCACGCTCGAGGACTTCGCCCAGGTGAAGGTCAAGAACTCCCGGCACGGACTGCAGAACCCCAACGCCCGGTACCGCAAAGAGGTGTCGGTCGAGGACGTGCTGGCCAGCGCGGTGGTCGCCGACCCGCTGCGGCTGCTGGACATCTGCGCGACCTCCGACGGCGCCGCGGCCCTGGTCGTGGCCGGCGCCGACTTCGCGCGCAAGCACCTCGGCTCGCTCGACGGCGTGCCGTCAGTGCGCGCGGTCAGCACGGTGACCCCGCGCTACCCCCAGCATCTGCCCGAATTGCCCGACATCGCAACGGATTCCACGGCGGTGGCGCCGGCTCCGGAGCGGGTGTTCAAGGACCAGATCCTCGATGCGGCCTACGCCGAAGCGGGCATCGGCCCCCAGGACGTCAGCCTGGCCGAGGTCTACGACCTGTCCACCGCGCTGGAGCTCGACTGGTACGAGCACTTGGGGTTGTGCCCTCGAGGCGAAGCCGAGGCGCTGCTGCGCAGCGGCGCGACGACCCTCGGCGGCAGGGTCCCGGTCAACCCCTCAGGCGGCCTGGCCTGCTTCGGCGAAGCCATCCCCGCCCAGGCGATCGCGCAGGTCTGCGAGCTGACCTGGCAGCTGCGGGGTCAGGCGACGGGCCGGCAGGTGGAGAACGCCACGGTCGGCATCACCGCCAACCAGGGGCTGTTCGGGCACGGCTCCTCGGTGATCGTGGCCCGCTGACCTCGGCCCGCCGGAAGAAGTTCGCCGGCGGAAACTAGTCCTGGGTGTCGAGGGTTTCCAGCACCACTTCGGCGACCCGCTTCATCGTCGTGCGCCGGTCCATGGCGGCACGCTGGATCCACGTGAACGCCTCGGGTTCGGTCATGCCCTGCTTGGCCTGGAGCAGGCCCTTGGCACGCTCCACGAGCTTGCGCGTCTCCAGCCGGTCGGACAACGACGCCACTTCGGTTTCGAGCGCGGTGATCTCGCCGAACCGGCTGACGGCCAATTCGATGGCCGGAACCAGGTCGCTGGCGGTGAACGGCTTCACCAGGTAGGCCATGGCCCCGGCGTCGCGGGCCCGCTCGACGAGGTCGCGCTGGCTGAACGCGGTCAGTACCACGATGGGGGCGATGCGCTTGCTGGCGATCTCCGACGCCGCGTCGATGCCGTCGCGACGCGGCATCTTGACGTCCATGATGACCAGGTCGGGCTTGCACCGTTCGGCCAGTTCGACGGCCTCCTGGCCGTCGCCTGCCTCGCCGACGATCTCGTAACCCTCCTCCCGCAACATCTCGGCCAGGTCCATCCGGATGAGCGCCTCGTCTTCGGCGATGAGCACCCGGCGCGGCACTGCGGCGTGGTGGTCGGTCGTGCGGCCTGTCATGACCGTCATTCTGTCGTGGCCTGCTGTGCTCACCGACGTCGGGGCGTCGAGAACCTGGGGCGGCACCGATCCTCTAGGGTGAGACGCTCCCTTAAGGTAGAACACTGATCTTCGCTGAACGACACGCCCTCGTATCCCAACTGGCAGAGGAAACGGACTCAAAACCCGTCCAGTGTGGGTTCGAATCCCACCGAGGGCACTCGGGCCTCGAAGGCTCGGCCCTGGGCTTTTGCCCGCTACGACGGTTAGGCTTCGAACGTGGTGCCCAAGAAATGCGGCGCCCCACGGCCGTCGGATGGGACGTCGCGACGCCCGGACTGTGTGGCCGCAGTGCGGGCGCAGAACCGCGACCGCAGCCGGCACTACGCCGACAGCGCCGCGCGACGGGCGCGGGTGCTCAAGATCACCGCCGCGCTGGCTGTGCTGGTCAGCGCGAGCTTCGCCCTCGTGCAAGTGCTCAGCGGGACCTGGAGCTGGCAGGTCAGCGGCATCAACCTCGCCGCCGCCGCCGTGTTCGCGTTCGTGCCGTGGTTGCACCGCTTCGGCGACGTGGTCGCACCGCTTACCTTTATCGGCGCGGCCTACGTGTCGGTCTTCGCGACGTGCTGGGACGTGGGCACCGGTTCGGGGTCCCAGCTGTTCTTCCTGGTCGGCGCCTGTCTGGTGGTGCTGATGCTGGGCATCGAGCACATCGTGCTGGCCTCGGGCGTGGCCGCGGTCTCCGCCGGCCTGATCATCGCCCTGGAGTTCCTCGTCCCGGACGACACCGGGTTGCAGCCCGAATGGGTGCAGTCGATGGGCTTCGTCGTCACGTCCGTCGCCGCCGTGGTGATGGTGGTCGTGACCGTCTGGTTCGCCTTGCGTGACACCGCACGTGCCGAGGTCGCCATGGAAGCCGAGTACGAGCGCTCCGAGGCCCTGCTGGCCAACATGCTGCCGGTCAGCATCGCCGACCGGCTCAAAGAGCCCGGGCACGGCGTCATCGCCGACAAGTACGACGACGCCTCGGTCCTGTTCGCGGACATCGTCGGCTTCACCGAACGCGCAAGTAGCACCGCGCCGGCCGACCTGGTGCGCTTCCTGGACCGTCTGTACAGCGCCTTCGACGCGCTGGTGGACAAGCACGGGCTGGAAAAGATCAAAGTCAGCGGCGACTCCTACATGGTGGTGAGCGGCGTCCCGCGGCCTCGGCCCGATCACGTTCGGGCGCTGGCGGATTGCGCGCTCGAGATGTCCGGTATCGCCGCCGGGATGAAGGATCCGCACGGCATGCCGGTGCCGCTGCGGATGGGCCTGGCGTGCGGCCCCGTGGTCGCCGGGGTGGTGGGTTCGCGGCGGTTCTTCTATGACGTGTGGGGTGACGCGGTCAACGTCGCCTCCCGGATGGAGTCCACCGATCCGGTGGGAAGGATTCAGGTGCCCGAATCGATCTACGCCCGACTCAAGGACGAGTTCGTGCTCTACGAGCGCGGGCACGTCGACGTCAAGGGCAAGGGCGTCATGCGCACCTGGTATCTCAGCGGGCGCAAGGCGACTGCCGACAATTCCGGCAATCGTCTTGCGGAGGAAACACACTCGGCACGGGTGTAGGCCGGGTTACCCTATCCTCGAACGGGCGTCTGTGTCAGACTGCGGCCATGCAAACCACTCCTGGAACCATGCCCGTTCCGAGCTTGTTGCCGCATCTGTGGAAATCGACGCTGACATCGGGAATTCTGTCGCTGGTCCTGGGCGGCCTGATCCTGGCGTGGCCGGGCAGAACGGTATTCTTGGCCGCCATTCTCTTCGGCATCTATCTGCTGGTCACCGGCATCGCCCAGGTGATCTTCGCGTTCAGCCTGCACGTGTCGGCGGGGAGCCGTGTTTTGCTGTTCATCAGCGGGACGGCGTCGCTGATCCTCGCGGTGCTGGCGTTCCGTCACTTCGGAAAAGACGATCTGACCGCGATCTGGTTGCTGGCCATCTGGATTGGCATAGGTTTCATCTTCCGCGGTGTCGCCACGTCGATTTCGGCGATCAGCGATCCGAATCTGCCGGGACGGGCATGGTCGATCTTCATCGGTGTGATCAGCCTGCTGGCCGGCATCGTCGTGCTGGCCTCGCCGTTCGCGTCGATCGTCACCCTGGCGCTCGTTGTCGGTGTCTGGTTCGTGGTGATCGGCGTGTTCGAGATCGTGTCGTCGTTCGGCATCCGTAAGGCGTCGAAAAACCTCAGCTCGTGAGAGCCGGCCTACGTGCCGGTGGCCCCGGCGCAGTCCAACTACTACACTCTGTCGTAACCGGCTGACCGGCCCTGGACCCTGCGGGAGATGACTTATGAACGTCGTCGACATTTCACGGTGGCAGTTCGGCATCGTCACCGTGTACCACTTCATCTTCGTGCCGCTCACCATCGGGCTGGCCCCGCTGATCGCCGTGATGCAGACGGTGTGGGTGGCCACCGGCAACACCGCGTGGTATCGCCTCACCAAGTTCTTCGGCAAGCTGTTCCTGATCAATTTCGCCATCGGCGTGGCGACCGGGATCGTGCAGGAATTCCAGTTCGGCATGAACTGGTCGGAGTACTCGCGGTTCGTCGGCGACATCTTCGGCGCCCCCCTGGCGATGGAAGGCCTGTTTGCGTTCTTCTTCGAGTCCACCTTCATCGGGTTGTGGATCTTCGGCTGGAACCGGCTGCCCAAACTGGTCCACCTCGCCTGCATCTGGATCGTCGCGTTCGGCGTCAACGCGTCCGCGTTCTTCATCATCGTGGCGAATTCGTTCATGCAGCATCCCGTCGGCGCGCACTACAACCCGGTGACCAAACGCGCCGAGCTCGACAGCATCGCCGCGCTGTTGTCCAACAACACTGCGCGCTCGGCGTTTATGCATGTGGTCACCGGCTCACTGCTGACCGCCGGCACCTTCGTCGCCGCCGTCAGCGCGTGGTGGCTGGTCCGTTCGCGCAGCGGTACGTCGGCCGGCACGGACGCCGGAGCTGACCGGGTCGCCATGTTCCGCCCGGCGGCGATCCTCGGCTGCTGGGTGGTGCTGGTCGCCACCGTCGGCCTGTTCCTCACCGGGGACCGCCAGGGCAAACTGATGTTCGTCCAGCAGCCGATGAAGATGGCATCGGCGGAATCGTTGTGCGACACCGAAACCGATCCCGACTTCTCCATCCTGACGGTCGGCAGACACAACAACTGCGACGCCGTCAAGGGCGTGATCCAGGTGCCCTACCTGCTGCCGATCCTGGCCCAGGGCCGGGCCGAGGGCGTCACACTGCAGGGGGTGCGCAACATCCAGCAGGACTACCAGAACCGGTTCGGCCCGAACGACTACCGGCCCAACATGTTCGTCACGTACTGGGCGTTCCGCGCGATGATCGGGCTGCTGGCGATCCCGGTGCTGTTCGCGCTGGCGGTGCTGTGGTTGACCCGCGGCGGCCGCAATCCCGATCAGCGGTGGCTCTCGCGGCTGGCGCTGGTGACGATTCCCACCCCGTTCCTGTCCAACACGGCGGGATGGGTGTTCACCGAGATGGGGCGCCAGCCCTGGATCGTCGCACCCAACCCGAGCGGTGACCAGCAGGTGCGGTTCACCGTCAGCCAGGCGGTCTCCCATCACGCCCCTGCGATGGTGGTCACCTCCCTGGTGACGTTCACGCTGGTCTACGCCGTGCTCGCGGTGGGCTGGTTCTGGCTGCTGAAACGCTACGTCACCGAGGGGCCGCTCGAGCACGACGCGGAACCGGCGCCACCCCCGCCACCCGGCAAGGACGAGGTCGCACCGCTGTCATTTGCCTACTAGGCGCCTCAGAGGCCCGGTCCGGAAGGGAGCCCAGTGATGGGACTGCAAGAGTTGTGGTTCGGCGCCATCGCCGCGTTGTTCCTCGGTTTCTTCATTCTCGAGGGCTTCGACTTCGGCGTCGGCATGTTGATGGAGCCATTCGCCCGCTTCGGCATCGGCGACCCCGAACCACACCGCCGCGCGGCCCTGAACACCATCGGGCCGGTGTGGGACGGCAACGAGGTGTGGCTGATCACCGGCGGCGCGGCGATGTTCGCCGCGTTCCCCGGGTGGTACGCCACCTTGTTCTCGACGCTGTACCTGCCGCTGCTGGCCATCCTGGTCGGCATGATCGTGCGCTCGGTCGCCATCGAGTGGCGGGGCAAGATCGACGACACGCGCTGGCGGGTCTGGGCCGATATCGCCATTGCGGCCGGATCCTGGCTGCCCGCCGTGTTGTGGGGCGTGGCGTTCGCGGTCCTGGTGCGCGGGCTTCCGGTGGACGCCGCCGGCCGGATAAATCTGTCGATCACCGACGTGCTCAACGCCTACACGTTGTCCGGTGGGCTGGCGACGGCCGGACTGTTCCTGTTCTATGGGGCGGTGTTCGTCGCGTTGAAGACCTCCGGCGCGATCCGCGACGACGCCTACCGATTCGCGAGGTTGCTGTCGATCCCGGTGACCGTACTGGTCGGGGGTTTCGGGCTGTGGACCCAAGTGGCCTACGGCAAGAGCTGGACGTGGCTGGTCCTGGCGGTCGCGGTGGTCGCCCAACTGGCGGCGGTGGGCCTGGTGTGGCGCCGGGTCTCGGACGGCTGGGCGTTTTCCTGCGTCGCGGTGGTCGTCGCCGCGGTGGTAGTCCTGTTGTTCGGCGCTCTGTATCCGAACCTGGTGCCCTCGACGCTGAACGCGCAATGGAGCGTGACGATCTACAACGCCTCGTCGACTCCCTACACCCTCAAGATCATGACGTGGGTGACGGTGTTCATGCTTCCCCTGACGTTGATCTACCAAGCGTGGACGTATTGGGTTTTCCGGCAACGGATTTCGGCCGAGCGGATACCCGCCTCCGTCGGCCTGGCGAGGCATGGCTCCTGAGCGCGAACGACGCTAAAGCCGCTAAGGGAGCCTCGAGGGGGCCGCTGGACCCGCGACTGTGGCGGGCATCGGGCGCAGTGCGCCGCTACCTGTTCGCGACGGTGGGCTGCGGGGTGGTGATCGCCGGCTGCGCGATCGGCTCGGCGATCGTGCTGGCGCACCTCGTCGCGCGCGCGGTGGCCCATCCCCCGATGACGGCCCCGCGTGGCTGGTTGGGTCCGGTCTCGGTCCTGGCCGCGCTCTGGGTGGTGCGCGCGGTGACCCACTGGCTGCAGGCCCGGCTGGGGCAACGCGGAGCCAGCGCGGTCATCGCCGACCTCAGCGGCCAGGTGCTCGCGGCAGTGACCGCCCGCCAGCCGGCCGAGCTCGCCGTGCAGCGCGACGCCGCCGCGGTGGTGGTCACGCGTGGCCTCGACCGGGTGCGCCCGTACTTCACCGGGTACCTGCCAACCCTGGTGCTGGCCGCCCTTCTGACCCCGGCCACCGTGGCCGTGATCGCCTGCTACGACCTGAAATCGACGATCATCGTGGTGATCACCCTGCCCCTGATCCCGGTGTTCATGGTGTTGATCGGGCTGGCGACCGCGGACCGGTCCGCGGCGGCGCTGACGGCCATGACAACGCTGCAGGCGCGGCTGCTGGACCTGATCGCCGGGATCCCCACCTTGAAGGCTCTGGGCCGCGCCTCGGGCCCCGAACACCGGATCGCCGAACTGGCCGCCGCGCATCGGCGTTCGGCGATGGCGACACTGCGCATCGCGTTCCTCTCGGCGCTGGTGCTCGAACTGCTGGCGACGCTGGGAGTGGCACTGATCGCCGTCGGGATCGGCCTGCGCCTGGTGTTCGGCGAGATGTCGCTGGCGACGGGGCTGACGGTGCTGCTGCTGGCACCCGACGTCTACTGGCCGCTGCGTCGCATCGGCGTGGAATTCCATGCCGCACAGGACGGCAGAGCCGCCGCGGATGCGGCGTTCGCGCTCATCGGCGAAGCGGCCACCCCGGCGCCGCGAACCAGGACCGTGACCGCGCGCGGCGCCGAGATTCGCGTACAGAACCTCAGCGTCGTCGGCCGCGACGGCCGCGCGCCGTGCGAGCTGACCGCGGTGCTCGAGCCAGGCCGGGTGACAGTGCTGACGGGACGCAACGGGGCCGGCAAGAGCACCACGCTGCAGGCGATCGCCGGTCTTACGCTGCCGTCGTCGGGCCGGGTCACCGTCGCCGGAGTCGACGTGGCGGACCTCGAACCGGGCGCGTGGTGGCGGCAGTTGTCCTGGCTGCCACAGCGCCCGGTGCTGGTCCCGGGCAGCGTCGCCGACAACCTGGCGCTGTTCGGACCATTACAGGATAGCGAATCAGCTTGCACTACAGCGGCTTTCGATACCGTTCTGGAAGAGCTGCCCGACGGGATGGACACGACGCTCGGGCGCGGCGGCGTCGGGTTGTCCCTGGGTCAGCGGCAGCGGCTGGGCCTCGCGCGAGCGCTCGGGTCGGCGGCGGCGGTCCTGCTGCTCGACGAGCCCACGGCGCATCTGGACGCCCGCACCGAGGAGCGCGTGTTGCGCGCCATCGTCGAGCGGGCGCGTGCCGGGGTAACCGTGGTGGTCGTCGGCCACCGCGAGCCCGTGGTGGCCATCGGGGACCTGATCGTCGACGTCACCGCCGAGGCCGGGATGCGCTGTGCGGAGGTCTGATCCGCTCCGCATCGCGCTGGGACTGCTGCGCCCGCGTCTGCCCCGCGTGCTGGCGGCGATCACGCTGGGCGTGCTGTCGTTGGGCAGCGCACTGGCTCTGGCCGGTGTTTCGGCGTGGCTGATCACCCGGGCCTGGCAGATGCCGCCGGTGCTGGACCTGTCGGTCGCGGTCGTCGCGGTGCGCACGTTCGCGATCTCGCGGGGCGTCCTGCACTACTTCGAGCGGCTGGCCACCCACGACACGGCTCTGCGCGCGGCGGGCACCGTGCGGACGCAGATCTATCGCCGGCTCGCCGGCGGGCCGGCCGCGGCCGCCACCCGGTGGCACAGCGGCGAGCTGGTGGCGCGCGTGGGCGCCGATGTCGACGAACTGGCCGACGTGCTGGTGCGAGCGCTGGTGCCGATCGGCGTCGCGGCGGTGCTGGCGGTGGCCGCGACCGCGGTGGTCGCGGCGATCTCCCCGCCGGCGGCCGCGGTGCTGGCGATTGGTCTGCTGGTTGCGGGCGTGGTGGCGCCCCGGCTGGCCGGCCGGGCCGCCGCAACCCAGGAGGAGATCGCCCGCCGGCACCATGCCCGGCGTGACGCGTCGGCGATGCTGGCGCTGGAGCATGCGCCCGAACTTCGTGTCGCCGGCGCGCTCGGCGGGGTGATCGTGGAATCGCAGCGCCGCCAGCGCGCCTGGGGTGCGGCCCTCGACGCCGCGGCCAGACCGGCCGCCGTGGCCGAGGCGATGCCCACCGTGGCGATCGGGGCCAGTGTGCTCGGGGCGGTGGCGGCCGGGATCGGGCTGGCCCCGTCGGTCGCGCCGACAACGCTGGCAGTGCTGATGTTGTTGCCGCTGTCAGCCTTCGAGGCGATGACGCCGCTGCCGGCCGCCGCCGTCCAGTTGACGCGGTCGCGGATCGCCGCGCGGCGCCTCCTCGATCTGATTCCCCCGGAGCGACCGAACGAGTGCGAGCGGTCGGCCGCGGCGCTCCCCGTCGGCACTCCCCGGCTGTACGCCGCAGTCCGGTGCGGTCACTCGGCCACGGCGCCGTCGGTCTCGGTGCAGCTCGACCTCTCGCCGGGTGAGCGCGTGGCGGTCACCGGCCCCAGCGGTTCGGGGAAGACGACGCTGCTGATGACACTGGCAGGGCTGCTGCCCCCGCTTCAGGGGCGGGTCGTGCTGGGCGGAACGGAGCTGGCCGAGTTCGACGAGAGCCGGCTGCCCGGGGTGGTCGGATTCTTCGCCGAGGATGCGCACGTCTTCGCCACCACGGTCCGGGACAACCTTTTGGTGGCCCGCGGCGACTGCCGCGACGACGAGCTGATGGCCGCGCTGGATGCGGTCGGGCTCGGCGCGTGGCTGGCCGGATTGCCCGACGGCTTGTCCACGGTGCTGACCGGGGGCGCCGCGGCGCTCTCGGCGGGTCAGCGCCGCAGGCTGCTGCTGGCGCGGGCGGTGCTCTCACCCGCGCGCATCGTGCTGCTCGACGAGCCGACCGAACACCTCGACGCAATCGACGCCGACGGGATCCTGGAAAACCTGTTGAGCCGCCGTCCGGGCCTGTTGGGTCCCGGTCCGGGCCTGTTCGACGCCGACCGGACGGTTGTGGTGGCCACCCACCACCTCCCGGCGGGCGTCCGGTGCCGCCGCGTGGAGGTGACGCCGGCGCGGGCTTGAGAGCAGGTAGCCGCGAACCGTCTATCGGCCGGCGGACGGGAAATACAACAGGACGCCCTCCTGCACCACCGTGGCGACGACCTTCCCCGAGCGGTCGAAGAAATGCCCGGTGCCCAGGCCGCGGGAGTCGGCGGCCACCGGCGAGGACGTCGAATACAACACCCAGTCGTTGAAGTTCACCTGCCGGTGAAACCAGATCGAGTGGTTGGCCGAGGCGGCGAAGATGCGATCGTAACCCCAGGACAGGCCATGAGTGGTGATGACCGAGTCGAGCACCGTGGTGTCCGACGAGTAGACCAGTGCCGCAGTATGCAGTACCGGGTCGTCGGGCAGCCTGCCCAGCGCCTTCTGCCACACGCGGTTGTGGGCAAGGCGCTCACCTTTGTCGCGCATCACCCACGAGGGATCGTTGGTGAAGCGCCATTCGATCGGATGCAG
Organism: Mycobacterium sp. TH-M116; assembly: GCF_057473685.1. NCBI lineage: Bacteria > Bacillati > Actinomycetota > Actinomycetes > Mycobacteriales > Mycobacteriaceae > Mycobacterium > Mycobacterium sp. TH-M116. The sequence continues at coordinate 24,309 of NZ_JBYCLC010000113.1, forward strand.
GGCGTTGACGAAGTGCGGAAGGGTTTCCTCGTAGCCCCGCAGCAGCGTGCTGAGCGGCGGCAGCGCGTCGGGTGGCGGCACCTGCGGTGCGCTGACGCCGTGCTCGAGCCCCTGTCCGCCGGACATGTAGGAGATCAGCGCCGACGACAGCAGCACGCCGTCCTGCACCGCGTCGACGCGCCGATTGGCGAAGCGCCGCTCGTCGCGCAGTCGCGTCACGCGGAACTCGATGTCCCGGGCGGTGTCGCCCCCGTTGATGAACTGCACCGCGAGCGCGCTGGGCGGCAGGTCTGGCGAGGGTAGCGTGCGGCTGCCGGCGACCAACGACTGGGCCATGAGCTGCCCGCCGAACGTCCGCATCGGGTTCTTGCTGGGATGCGAACCGACGAACACGTCGTCGGAAACGCGGTTCAGGTCGAGGACCGCCAACAGTTCCTTGAAATCGGGCGCATCGTTCGTCGCATCGCCGGCCGGCACGGGCTCTCCTTCTGGCTCGACATCCCTGTGGGTAGAGCTGGATTCCCTTGCCCGCCTCCTCCTCGGGCCGCTACGCGGCCCGCATCGTCGGCGGGCTAGACGTCATCCTCCCCGATCCTGTGCACATGAATCAGGTTGGTCGAACCTACCGTGCCAGGCGGGGCGCCGGCGACGATCACCACCAGGTCTCCGCGCTTGTAGCGGCCGAGGTCGAGCAGTGATCTGTCGACCTCACGAATCATGCCGTCGGTGGACTTCATCATCGGGACGATGAACGTCTCGGTGCCCCACGTCATGGCGAGCTGGCTGCGCACCTCGGGCCACGCCGTGAAGGCCAGCAACGGCAGCGGGGTGTGCAGGCGTGCCAGGCGCCGCACGGTGTCACCGGACTGCGTGAATGCGACAAGCGCCTTGGCGTCGAGGCGCTCGCCGATGTCGCGCGCCGCATAGGAGATCACCCCGCGCTTGGTCCGCGGCACATGAGTCAGCGGCGGGGCGGCCGTGGAGTTCTCCTCGACGGCGCACACGATGCGCGACATCGTGCGCACGGCCTCCAGCGGGTGTTTGCCCACCGATGTCTCTCCGGACAGCATCAGGGCGTCGGCGCCGTCGAGCACGGCGTTGGCGACGTCGGAGGCCTCGGCTCTCGTGGGCCGCGAATTCTCGATCATCGAGTCCAGCATCTGGGTTGCAACGATGACGGGTTTGGCGTTCTCCCTGGCCATCTGAATGGCCCGCTTCTGCACCAGGGGGACCTCTTCCAACGGCAACTCGACCCCCAGGTCGCCGCGGGCGACCATGATGCCGTCGAACGCCAGCACGATCGCTTCGAGGTTGTCGACGCCTTCGGGCTTTTCCAGCTTGGCGATCACCGGCACCCGCCGGCCGAGCCGATCCATCACCTCGTGCACCAGCTCGATGTCCGACGGCGAGCGCACGAAAGACAGCGCGACGATGTCCACGCCGAGGCTCACCGCAAAGGTGAGGTCCTCGATGTCCTTTTCCGAGAGGGGCGGCGCGGACACGCTCATGCCGGGCAGCGACATACCCTTGTTGTTGCTGACCGGGCCGCCCTCGACGACCGTGCAGACCACGTCGTCGCCCTCGATCGTGTCGACCATCAGGCCGACCTTGCCGTCGTCGACCAGCACTCGGTCGCCGACCGCGGCGTCCTTGGCCAGTCTCTTGTAGGTGGTCGACACCCGGTCGTGGCTTCCATCGCAGTCGGCCACGGTGATCCGCACCGTTTCCCCTGCGGCCCAGTAGGTGGGCCCGGCGGCAAAGCGTCCCAGCCGGATCTTCGGGCCCTGCAGGTCGGCGAGCACGCCGACCGCGCGGCCGGTGGCGTCCGAGGCGGCCCGCACCCGTTCGTAGGCGGCTTTGTGATCCGCGTAGTCGCCGTGGCTGAAGTTCAAACGGGCGACGTCCATTCCGGCTTGGACCAGCGCGAGAATCAGCTCGTCGGATTGGGTTGCAGGGCCAAGGGTGCAGACGATCTTCCCGCGTCTACTCACGCCGACTCAGCATAGTCGTGCCGATGACAGCGAGGTTGACCGCACGGTGGCGGCCGGCCGGCCACCCGGGAAATTCCGACACCGCGCCCCCTAACCGCCGGCAACGCCGGGAATCAGCGGGAATCCGGGAAGGTTTCGCACCACCGTCCATACCGCCGCGATGAGCGTGATGGTCAGCACGGCTGGTACCGGCAGTGGCTCCCTGCGGTGCCGGCGACGGAGCACGATCCATGCGGCCAGCACCGGGATACCGATGAGCGCGAAGGCGTTGTCGTTGAGGCCGGCCACGAGGTCGCCGTGCAGCACGTCGTGCGTCATCCGCAGCCCGCCGCACAGGGGACAGTTCCAGCCGGTCAGCGATTTGAACAGGCACGGCGGGTAGAGCGAGTTCGCGTGGTGCGGGTCGACGAGGCCGACATAACCCAGTGCGCCGGCGAGGACCGCGGCGGCGCCTGTCATGGTGTACGGGCGCACTCGGCACGGGCCGTGCCCACGACACGTACCCGCCCGCGTCCCCGGATCAGGTGCCGTCACGCAACGGCCGGCCCTGCGGATCGCTGACCTTGCCGGTCAACATCAGTACCGCATCGACGATGCCCCGGATGACAGCGCCAAGCCCGCACGTTGCCAGGCCGACGATCATCTGTGCGATCCCCAACCGCGTCTGTCCGAGGTAGATGCGGCCGATCCCGACGAAGCCGAGCAGTCCCAGCACCTGAAGCAGGCCCGCCACGACTTTCGATTTGTCCGGTCAGGGGGTGTCCGGTCAGGGGGTGTCCGGTCAGAGGGTGTCCGGTCAGAGGGTGTCCCCCGAAGGGCGCCGACGGGTCGAAGTAGGGTCCGCGCGCCGGGTAGCTCTGGCAGGGCGCACAGGGCGGCGGGTACCCGGGCGGCGGCGGCGGTGGCGCCCCGGAGCCTGGGTCGCGCCACGACGGATCGGTCACATGTGCAGCATGCCAGATGCGACGGGCCGGGGGGCGCCGTCCACATCCGCCACACGGGTACCTGGCAGGAGCCGGCGCACTTTTTGTTTTGCCCGCCTCGCAGCGACAGCGTGCAACCGGCCCGGGCTTTGTCGCTCGAAGGCGGGCACAACGGACACCACCTGGCCCCGGTAACGGATGCGACTGGTGTGACGAAAGCTGTGGCGGCGCGGGCGCGATCCGCGGCCTGCCGGCCTTTGCCTGCCGGCCTTTGCCTGCCGGACTTTCGGTGGCGTCGCCGTCGCTATCGGGCGGAACGCCGGATCCGGGGGCGAAGCGCCCACCTCCGCCGCGTTTCCCCGGCGGGCTCGCCGGCCGCAGGCGCCTCGACGGGCGTTTCGGTCGGTGGTTCCTCTGTTACTCCTGCGGCAGCCGGTTCTTCCGCGTCGGCTTCGACCTGCTGGGCTTCCGGTTCCTCGGCTTCCGGTTCCTCGGCGGGCTCGGCTTCCGGTTCCTCGGCGGGCTCGGCCCCCTCTCCCGCGTCGGGGGGGGCGCTCTCGTCCGCCGTGCTGACCTGAACCGTCTCGGCCGCGGGCGAAGCGACGGTCGAAAGCTCCTCCGTCCGCAAGGTTTCTGGCTCCGGCCCGTCGGCCGCGAAATCCTTGCCGCCCAGGCTGGCTGGATCCTCGCGGCCCTTCGGCGCCAGCATGATGTAGACGACGGCACCGACGAAAACGAACGTCGAGGTGAACGAATTGATCCGGATGCCCGCGATGTGAGTGGCCGGGTCGTCACGCAACAGCTCGACGCAGAAGCGACCGACGCAGTAACCCGCCACATAGAGGGCAAACAGCCGGCCGTGACCAAGCCTGAACCATCGATCCACATAGATCAGTGCCACGAAAACCACGAGGTTCCAGAGCAATTCGTACAGGAACGTCGGCTGCACGACCAAGGCCACCTGGCCCGTCGAGACTCCGTCGAGCGAATGGGTGTCGATGTATCCCGACGGTTCGCGACGGTAGAAAATCTCCAGCCCCCACGGCAGCGTGGTTTCCCGGCCGTAGAGCTCCTGGTTGAAATAGTTGCCCAGCCGGCCGATGGCCTGCGCCAGGACGATTCCCGGGGCAAGCGCGTCCCCGAAGGCCGGCAACGGAATTCGGTGACGCCGGCATCCGATCCAGGCACCGACGCCGCCGAGCGCAACCGCACCCCAGATGCCCAAACCGCCGTCCCAGATCCGCAACGCCGCCCCGGACCCGGCGCCGCCGGGTCCCCAATAGGTCCGCCAGTCGGTGGCCAGGTGGTAGAGCCTGCCGCCGACCAATCCGAACGGCACCGCCCACAGTGCGATGTCGTAGACCACACCGCGCTCGCCGCCCCGGGCCGCCCAACGCCGGTCGCCGATCAGCAGCGCGGCCACGATGCCGGCGATGATGCACAGCGCGTAGGCGCGCAGGGGCAGCGGCCCCAGATGCCAGACGCCCTGCGGGGGGCTGGGGAGGAATTCGGGCAGCATCGTCATGACCGAGGCGCCCTCGTTCTGACACCGGCGGCGAGCTCTTCGGTCAACGCGCGCAACGCAGGCAGACCGTCGGCGAGCGCTGACACCAGCGCTGATCCGACGATGACGCCGTCAGCGTAGCTGCCGATCTGGGCGGCCTGTTCCCATGCCCGCACCCCCAGGCCCACGCCTACGGGTATGTCCGACACTGCCTTCACCCTGTTCACCAGCTCGGGTGCGGCGTGCGACACCGCGTCCCGCGCCCCGGTCACGCCCATCGTCGAAGCCGCGTAGACGAATCCGCGCGACGCCTCCACCGTGGTCACCAACCGCTCCGACGTCGACGACGGCGCAACAAGGAATATGCGATCCAATCGATGCTCCTCGGACGCCGCCATCCACTGCCCGGCTTCGTCGGGAATTAGGTCGGGAGTGATGAGACCATATCCGCCGGCCGAGGCCAGATCGCGCGCGAACGAGTCAATCCCATAGCGCAGCACCGGGTTCCAGTAGGTCATCACCACGGCGTGCCCGCCGGCCCTGCTGATCGCCTCGACCGCCGCCAAGGTGTCCCGGACCCGCACTCCCCCGCGTAGCGCGGCCTCGGTGGCCTGTGCGATCGTCGGGCCGTCCATACCGGGATCGGAGTACGGTACGCCCACTTCGATGATGTCGCAACCGGATTCGACCAGCGCGATCATCGCGGTCACGGACCCCGGCACGTCGGGATAGCCGGTGGGCAGATAACCGATCAGCGCGGCGCGGGCGTCCGCGCGGCACGCGTCGAAGATCGGACCCAGCTTGCTCGCTTCGCGTTGTTCCACGGTCATTGCTCGCCGGGCTCCAACAGACCGAACCATTTCGCGGCCGCCTCGACGTCCTTGTCACCGCGACCCGACAGATTGACGACGATGACGGCGCCCGAACCCAACTCGGGTCCCACTTGCAACGCACCCGCCACCGCGTGTGCGGATTCGATGGCCGGGATGATGCCTTCGGTGCGGCACAGCAACCGGAACGCCTGCATCGCCTCGGAGTCGGTGATGGGCCGGTATTCGGCGCGCCCGGTCTCCTTGAGATGCGCGTGCTCGGGGCCCACGCCCGGGTAGTCCAGACCCGCCGAGATCGAATGGGATTCGACGGTCTGCCCGTCTTCGTCCTGCAACAGGTAGGAGAACGAACCCTGGAATGCCCCGGGCGAACCTCCGGTGAATGTCGCTGCGTGCCTGCCGGTTTCGACTCCCTCACCGGCCGCTTCGAAACCGATCAACCGCACACCCGGGTCGTCGATGAAGGGGTGGAAGATGCCGATCGCATTGGATCCGCCCCCCACGCAGGCCACCACCGCATCCGGCAGCCGGCCAGCCTGCTGCTGAATCTGCATGCGCGCCTCCATGCCGATGATCCGCTGGAAGTCACGCACCATCATCGGGAACGGGTGCGGCCCGGCCGCGGTGCCGAAACAGTAGTACGTGTCGTCGGCGTTGGTGACCCAGTCCCGGAACGCCTCGTTGATGGCGTCCTTGAGTGTCCGGGAACCGGTTTCGACCGAGACGACCTCGGCGCCCAGCAAGCGCATCCGGGCCACGTTGAGTGCCTGACGCGCGGTGTCGACGGCACCCATGTAGATCACGCACTCCAACCCCAGCAGCGCGCATGCAGTGGCCGTCGCGACCCCGTGCTGCCCTGCACCGGTTTCGGCGATCACCCGGCCCTTACCCATCCTGCGGGCGAGCAGGGCTTGGCCCAGCACGTTGTTGATCTTGTGAGATCCGGTGTGGTTCAGGTCTTCCCGCTTGAGAAAGATGCGCGCCGCGCCGGCATGCCCGGACAGGCGAACGGCCTCGTACAGCGGTGATGGCCGGCCGGTGTAATGCGCCTGAAGGTCATCCAGGGTGTCCAGGAAGTCGGGGGTGACGCGTTCTTTTTCATAAGCCGCGGTGACCTCTTCGACGACGGCCATCAACGCCTCGGGCAGGTATCGGCCTCCGTAAACGCCGAAATGCCCGCCCGGATCGGGATCGTGCCGGGTGGTTTCGCAGATTGCCGCACTCATCACAGGGAGGTCCGGCCTGGGCATACCGGCCATCACCAGGGCTCGACGCGCGGATGACTCATCGCGTTCAACGTGTCTAGCGAGCCGGTTTCGGACAGGACGGATGGGTGCCCGCGGTGACCAGGTCGGCAACCGCGGCGCGCGGGTCACCGCTTTTGACCAGACCTTCGCCGACCAACACCGCATCGGCGCCCGCGCCGGCATAGGCCAACAGGTCCCCGGTGCCGCGCACACCGGACTCGGCGACCCTGATCACGTCGCTGGGCAGCCCGGGCGCGATGCGCGCGAAGCAATCCCGGTCCACCTCCAGCGTGGTGAGGTCGCGGGCGTTGACACCGATCACCTTGGCCCCGGCCGTCAACGCGCGGTCGGCTTCTTCCTCGGTGTGCACCTCCACGAGCGCCGTCATACCGAGGGATTCGGTACGGTCCAGCATCGAGACGAGCGCCGACTGGTCCAGCGCAGCCACGATGAGCAGGAGCATGTCGGCGCCGTGAGCCCGCGCCTCGTGGATCTGATAGGGCTGTATCACAAAGTCTTTGCGCAGGATCGGCACCGAGACGGCGGCCCGCACCGCGTCGAGGTCGTCGAGCGAGCCGGCGAAGCGCCGCTCCTCGGTCAGCACGCTGATGATGCGCGCGCCGCCGTCCTCGTAAGCCCGGGCCAGTTTCGCCGGATCGGCAATGGTCGCCAGGGTGCCCGCCGAAGGGCTGGCGCGCTTCACCTCGGCGATGACGCCAATGCCGGGCTGACGCAAAGCGGCCATCACGTCGAGCGGCGGCGCCGCCGCCGCGGCGGCGGCTTTGACCTCCGACAGGCCGATCAGGGCTTCGCGCGCGGCAACGTCGGCCCGGACTCCCTCGAGGATGGAGTCGAGCACGGTTGCCGGACTCATGCCTGTCGTTTCCTTCCCACTGTCATCCGGCTGTTCATGACGGCGCCCAGCCGATTCCGACGACGTCCATGAAGGGTAGCGGCCGTGCACGTGCGGTACATCACCGCCCCTCGCTGTCCGAGCCGCGGGCGCGTGCCGTGGGGTCACGGCCCTCGTCAAGCGCATCCCAGATCATCCGTTCCGACATCTCCGGTGTGTCCGGCCCCTCCGACGTCGCCCCTTCGGCACCCTCTCTGCGCGCCAGCGACCGTCGCGTCGCGGGCGCGGCGTATTTCGTTGCGCTCGAACGGATCGATCCCGAACCCACGGCCGACCGCATCAGCAAAGCCGAGGCGATCAGCGTGCACACGGCGGCCCCCACCGCGACCGCCGCGCCCCCGTACTGCCGCTGGCTCCCGACCAGGGCCATCGTCGGGACGTGCGCCAGATCGGCACCGCGCACCGCGACGTCCGGGACGACCCACAGGCTGACACCGAGGTAGCCGACCGCCAGGCTGGCCGCGGCCAGCAGCGCCGCCAACACGCGCAGCACCCACCCGCGCACCGCGAGCACGGCGACGGCCGCCGCCAGCATCAGCAGCGCCAGCGGCAGCAGTGCCGTCGACCACACCGCGCCGGTCAGGATCACCTGCTTGGGTGGGCCCAGGTCGTCGAACGAGCGGACCTCCACCCACGGCAGCCGCGACGCCGCCCACAGCGCGCCGGCCGCGACCACCAGCAGCAGCTGCGCGATCCGGAGCGCCAGCCGGGCCCGCCGGTCACCGGTCATGTCGCATCGGGAGCGGTCAGCGTCTCGGCGGCGGCGATCGCATTGAGCACCGCGCGCGCCTTGTTGGACGCCTCGGTGTACTCATAGGGCCCGTTGGAGTCGGCCACCACCCCGCCGCCGGCCTGCACGTAGGCGGTGCCGTCGCGCATCAGCGTGGTGCGGATCGCGATCGCGAAGTCGGCGTTGCCGGCGAAGTCGAGGTAGCCGACCACTCCGCCGTACAAGCCGCGGCGCGTCTTCTCGACCTCCTCGATGAGTTCCATCGCCCGCACCTTCGGCGCCCCGGACAACGTGCCCGCCGGGAAGCAGGCCGCACCGCGTCCAGGGCGGTCCGGTGCTCGTCGAGCATGCCGGTCACCGTCGAGACCAGGTGCATCACATGGCTGTAGCGCTCGATGTGGCTGTAGTCATCGACCCGCACGGTGCCCGGGACGCAAACCCTGCCGAGGTCGTTGCGGCCCAGGTCGACCAGCATCAGGTGCTCGGCGCGTTCCTTGTCGTCGGCCAGCAGCTCCTTTTCCAGCAGCTGGTCTTCTTCCTCGTTGTCGCCCCGCCACCGCGTCCCGGCGATCGGATGCGTTGTCGCCCGGCCCTCCGCGACGGTGACCAATGCTTCGGGGCTGGATCCGACGATCGAAAAATCCGTTGCGCCATCGCTGTTCGGGACATGCATCAGGTACATGTAGGGACTGGGGTTGGTGGCTCGCAGCATCCGGTAGACGTCGACGGGATCGACGCCGGTGTCCATCTCGAAGCGCTGGGAGGGCACCACCTGGAATGCCTCTCCGGCCGCGATCTGCTCGACGAGGTAATCGACGATCTTGCCGTATTCCTCGACGGTGCGCTGCGCGCGGAACCGTGGTCGGGGCCTGCCGAACGTGGCGACCGTCGACGGCAGCGCCTGGCCCAGCGCCTTCGTCATCACGTCGAGCCGGCCCACCGCGTCGTCGTAGGCCTCGTCGACGTGCTCGTCGGTGCCGTTCCAGTTCACCGCGTTGGCGATCAGCGTGATGGTGCCCTCGTGGTGGTCGACCGCGGCCACATCGGTGGCCAACAGCAACAACATGTCGGGCAGGTTCAGATCGTCGGCGGCCAACTCGGGCAGCCGTTCCAGGCGCCGCACCAGGTCGTAGGCGAAGAAGCCGACCATGCCGCCCGACAGCGGCGGCAACCCGGGCAGTGCGCCGGTGGCCAGCAACCCAAGCGTGGTCCGCAGCGCCTGCAGCGGGTCGCCGCCGGTGGGTGCGTCCCTGGGCACCGCGCCCAGCCACACCGCTTCGCCGTCGCGCACGGTCAGCGCCGACGGCGCCCCCGCCCCGATGAACGACCACCGCGACCACGAGCGCCCATTCTCGGCGGATTCCAGCAGGAAGGTGCCCGGTCGGTTGGCGGCGAGTTTGCGGTAGGCCGACAGCGGCGTCTCGCTGTCGGCCAGGACCTTGCGGGTCACCGGAACCACGCGGTGTTCTGCCGCCAACCGGCGGAAATCCCCCCGTGAGGTGGTGGCGGCGAAGTCGTCGTGCACCGGACTATCCTCCCAGACGGGTTGCGGGCGGCCCGCGAGCGTAACGCCACGGCGCTCCACGGCCCGATTTTTCGCCGTGCCGTTACGCCCGCGAGCGGTAGCGTGACGAGCATGAAACCTGGTGACACCGTGGCCGACTTCGAACTTCCCGACCAGACGGGAACGCCACGCAAGCTCAGCGCCCTACTTTCCGACGGACCGGTGGTGTTGTTCTTCTACCCTGCCGCGATGACGCCCGGCTGCACCAAGGAAGCTTGCCATTTCCGTGATCTTGCCGCCGAGTTCGCCGCGACCGGGGCCTGCCGCGTCGGCATCAGCGCCGATCCCGTCCACAAGCAGGCCAAGTTCGCCGAGATGCAGAAGTTCGACTATCCGCTGCTGTCCGACGTCGACGGCACGGTGGCCGCGCAGTTCGGCGTCAAGCGCGGTCTGCTGGGCAAGTTGATGCCGGTCAAGCGCACCACCTTCGTCATCGACACCGATCGCACGGTGCTCGACGTGATCGCCAGCGAGTTCAGCATGGACACCCACGCCGACAAGGCGCTGCAGACGCTGCGGTCGCGGTCGTAGCCCCGGTGGCGCGGGGAGACGCAAAAACTCAGGGGATGACCGACAGGAACACGTAGGCGGCCAGCAACACCAGGTGCACCTCACCCTGCAGCCGGGTGGCCCGCCCGGGCACCACCGTGAGCACGCTGATCACCACCGTCAGTGCGAGCAGCACCAACTGGGTGGCGCCCAACCCCAAGAGCAGCGGCCCCTGCAGCCAGATCGACGCCAGCGCGATGGCCGGGATGGTGAGCCCGATGCTGGCCAGCGACGAGCCATAGGCCAGGTTCAGACTGGTCTGGATGCGGCCCTGCCGCGCCGCGCGCGCCGCCGCGAGCGTTTCGGGGAGCAGGACCAGGGCGGCAATCACCACCCCGACGAACGACTGCGGGAAGCCGGCCGCCGACACCAGGTGCTCGATGGTCGACGACTCTTCTTCGGCCAGCCCCACCACCGCGACCAGCGCCACCAGCAACAGGCCCAGGCTGCGCAACGCGGCCGCGGTGCTCGGCGGCTCGGCATGACTCTCGTCCTCGAAGAAGCTCTTCTGGCCTTTTTGGGTGACCGGCAGGAAGAAGTCACGGTGCCGCACATTCTGCGTGAACACGAAGAGCAGGTAGAGCCCCAGCGAGGCGACCGCGGCGAACGCCAACTGGCCGGGAGAGAACGCCTGTCCGCCCCGGGTGGTGGTGAACGAGGGCAGTGCCAGACTCAGTGTCGCCAGTGTGGTGAGCGTGGCCAGCGCCGCGCCGCTGCCCTCGGCGTGGAACAAGGTCACGCCATAGCGGCGCGAGCCGAGCAACAGCGACAGGCCGGCGATCCCATTCGTGGTGATCATCAACGCGGCGAACACGGTGTCGCGGGCCAACGTCGACGTCTCGTGCCCGCCGGACGCCATCAGCGTGATGATGAGCGCCAGCTCGATGGTCGTCACCGCCGCGGCCAACACCAGCGAGCCGAACGGCTCGCCGACGCTGTGCGCGACCACCTCCGCATGGTTGACGGCGGCCAGCACGGCACCGATCAGGAACACCGCCAGCAGCGAAGCAAGCACCGGCCCGATTTCCGCGCCCCAGCTCAGCGCGAGCGCGAGCGCGACGACGGAAAGCACGGGTACGACCACCGTCCACGACACGCGTTTCGACATCGCCCGTCATTGTCGTCGAAATTGGCCCGGAATGCGCGCGCTGCCGCCCTCGGCGCGGTCGTCTACGCCGGTCGAAGCACCGCGACGAGGAAGTCCGAGTCTTCGCTGAAGGGCCGCAGATCCCAGGTGGACAGCAACAGGTCGGGAGTGAGCCCGGCAGCCGCCGCGTCGTCGAGGAACTGGCCGAACGCGTAGTCGCGCCCGGCGCCGAAGCCGATCACGGCGCGGCCGTCACACCCGAGGTGGGCGCGCACCCGGCTCAGCACCCGGACGCGGGTACCCGGGGCCAAAAATGCCATGACGTTGCCGGCCATGACGATGGCGTCGAACGGCTCGGCGATGCCGCGCGCGGGCAGGTCGAGTTCGGCGAGGTCGCCGACCAGATAACGGGGCCCGGGATGATCCTGCTCGGCCGCCGCGATGAGCACCGGGTCCACGTCGACGCCGACGACGTGGTGGCCGGCGGCGGCCAGGTACCCGCCGAGTCGCCCGGGTCCGCAGCCGGCGTCCAGGATGCGGGCGCCGCGGGGCACCATCGCATCGACGAACCGGGCCTCGCCGGCCAGATCCTCGCCGGCGCGGGCCATCGAACGGAAACGTTCCACGTACCAGTGGGAGTGTTCGGGGTTGGCCGCGACCTTGCGCATCCAGATGCTTTGCTCGCCCATACGGTCATTGTCGGCCATTGTCGCAACACGGACCCGGAAGGCGAACGCCCGTTGCCGCGATCACCGCGCCCAACGGACTCGACACCGTGTCGCGTCAGCCCTCGGGCTCCAGCAGCACGTCGGCGTCGAAACAGCTGTGGTCGCCGGTGTGGCAGGCGCCGCCTTCCTGGTCGACCGTCAGCAGCACGGTGTCGCCGTCGCAGTCCAGGCGCACCGCGTGCACATGCTGCGTGTGGCCCGAGGTCGCGCCTTTGACCCACTGCTGGGCGCGGGAGCGCGAATAATAGGTGGCCTCGCGGGTTTCCAGAGTGCGCGCCAGCGCCGCGTCGTCCATCCAGGCGACCATCAGTACCTCGCCGCTGCCGCGCTCCTGCACGACGGCGGCGAAAAGGCCCTCGGCGTTGCGTTTCAGGCGTGCCGCGATCGCGGGGTCCAGCGTCATCGCACGACCACCCCCGCTGCGGCCATCGCCGCCTTCACCTGGCCGATCGTCAGCTCGCGGAAGTGAAAGACGCTGGCCGCCAAAACCGCATCCGCGCCGGCCGCGACCGCGGGCGCGAAATGCTCGGCCGCGCCGGCCCCGCCGCTGGCGATCACCGGCACGGTGACCGCCGACCGGACCGCGCGCAGCATCGCCAGGTCGAACCCGGCCTTGGTGCCGTCGGCGTCCATCGAGTTCAGCAGGATCTCCCCCACCCCCAGATCCGCCCCGCGTGACGCCCACTCGACGGCATCGATGCCGGTACCGCGGCGGCCCCCGTGAGTGGTGACCTCCCAGCCCGACGGGGTGGGCACCGCTCCCGGCGGTACCGTGCGGGCGTCGACCGACAACACGATGCACTGCGAGCCGAACTGCCTTGCCATCTCTTCCAGCAGGTCGGGCCGGGCGATCGCGGCGGTGTTCACCGAGACCTTGTCGGCACCCGCGCGCAGCAGGGTGTCGACGTCCCCGACCGCGCGCACCCCGCCGCCGACCGTCAGTGGAATGAACACCTGCTCGGCGGTGCGGCGCACCACGTCCAGCATCGTCGCCCTGCCCGACGACGACGCGGTCACGTCCAGGAAGGTCAGTTCGTCGGCGCCTTCGGCGTCGTAGGCCGCCGCCAACTCCACCGGATCGCCGGCGTCGCGCAGGTTCTCGAAGTTGACGCCCTTGACGACACGTCCGGCGTCGACATCCAGGCACGGGATCACCCGCACGGCAAGGCCGCTACCCGCGTCCATCTCAGTAATCCTCCGGTGTGCCGGTGGCGCGCAGGATCTCGAGTATCTCGCCGTGCGCGCCCGGCGCCGCGGCCAGCGCCGACCGCGCCGCGGGTGTCCACGCCTCGCCGGCGAGGCTGGTGACGATGCCACCGGCGGCCCGCACCAACGCCACGCCGGCGGCGTGGTCCCAGATGTGGTCCCCGAAACTTATTGCCCCACCGAGAATCCCGTCGGCCACGTAGACGAGGTCGATGCCGGTGGAGCCGTGCATGCGCAGCCGCGACGACACCCGGCTGAGGTTCTCCAGCACGGCCATCCGATACCGTCCGGGGAAACGCCCCCGCGCATCGGCGGTGAACGTGCCCACCCCGACCAGGCTGTCGACCAGTTTGGTGTCGACCAGCGGAGGCTGCGGCACACCGTTTTTCAGCAACGGACCCCCGGCGACGGCGGTGTAGCGATCGTCGACGAAAGGCAGCCAGGTCAGGCCCGCCACCGGTTCCCCATCGTGCAGCAGGGCCAGCAGGATGGCAGCCATCGGTGACCCGGCGGCGTAGTTGAAGGTGCCGTCGATCGGGTCCAGCACCCACACCCACGGCTCGTCGACGTCGGTCCCGCCGAACTCCTCGCCGTGCACCCCGATCCCAGTGGTCTCGACCAGCGCAGCGACCACCTGTCGCTCGATCGCCAGGTCGATCTCGGTGGCGAAGTCGTTGCCCTTCTTGGCAACCGCCGAATCGGCCCGGTGGCCCTCCAGAAACTGCGGCACGGCGGCGTCGAGGATCACCGACGCCTGCGCGACCAGCGCGGTGAGATCCATCGCAGACCCTAGCCTCGCACCGCGGCCAGCGCCTGAGGCAACGTGAACCGCCCGGCGTAGAGGGCCTTGCCCACGATGGCGCCCTCGACGCCGCGACGGGTCAGGGTGGCGATCGCGCGCAGGTCGTCCACGCTGGCCACGCCACCGGAGGCGATCACCGGGGCCTCGGTGTGCTCGGCGACGCGGGCCAGCAGGTCCAGGTTGGGCCCGCCCAGCGTGCCGTCCTTGGTGACGTCAGTGACGACATAGCGTGAACATCCTTCGCCGTCGAGGCGTTCCAACACTTCCCACAGATCGCCACCGTCGGTCTCCCAGCCGCGACCGCGCAGCCGGTGCCGTCCGTCCTCGATCTGCACGTCGAGCCCGACGGCCACCTTGTCGCCGTGCTCGGCAATCGCGCGGGCGCACCACTTCGGGTTCTCCAGCGCCGCCGTGCCCAGGTTCACCCGGGCGCAGCCGGTGGCCAGGGCCGCGGTCAGCGAGTCGTCGTCGCGGATGCCGCCCGAGAGCTCCACCCGAACGTCGAGCTTGCCCACCACCTGTGCGAGCAGGTCGCGGTTGGAGCCCCGGCCGAAGGCGGCGTCCAGATCCACCAGGTGAATCCATTCGGCGCCGTCGCGCTGCCAGTTCAGCGCCGCGTCCAGCGCCGAGCCGTACTCGGTTTCACTGCCCGCCCTGCCCTGCACCAGGCGAACGGCACGGCCGTCGACCACGTCGACGGCGGGTAACAAAATCAGCGGCATCTCTACAACCCCTCAACCCAATTGCTCAGCACGGCCGCGCCGGCATCCCCGCTCTTCTCGGGGTGAAACTGGGTGGCGCACAGCGCACCGTCCTCGACCGCGGCCAGAAAAGGCGCCCCGTGGGTGGCCCAGGTCGGCATCGCATCCCGGGTCCCCTCCCAGCGTTGTGCCGCGTAGGAGTGCACGAAGTAGAACCGGGTGTCGGCATCCAGGCCCTTGAACAGCGCACTGCCCGGCGCGGCATTCACCACGTTCCAGCCCATGTGCGGGATCACCGGGGCGCGCAGCCGGATGACCTCCCCCGGCCATTGCCCGCAGCCCTTCGTCTGGACCCCGAACTCGATGCCGCGGGCGAACAAGATCTGCATGCCGACGCATACCCCCAGCACCGGTCGGCCGCCCGCGACCCGATCGGCGATGATGCGCCGGCCGCCGATCCTGCCCAGGCCGTTCATGCAGGCCTCGAAGGCACCGACGCCGGGCACCACCAGCCCGTCGGCCGCCGCGGCGGCACCCGCGTCGGAAGTCACCTCGACCGACGCGCCGACCCGTTGCAGCGCGCGTTGCGCCGACCGCAGATTGCCCGAGCCGTAGTCCAGGACCACAACAGATGGCTTCGTCACAGAACGCCTTTGGTGGACGGCACACCCGACACCCGGGGATCGGGCTCGACGGCCTGGCGCAACGCGCGGGCAACGGCCTTGTACTGCGCCTCGGTGATGTGGTGCGGGTCGCGCCCGTAGAGGACACGCACGTGCAGCGCGATGCGGGCGTTGGCGGCCAGCGACTCGAACACGTGCCGGTTGGCCACGGTGTGGTAGGGCACCGAGCTACCCGCAATGGTGGTGCGCAACAGGTGATCCGGCTCCCCGGTGTGCACGCAGTAGGGCCGCCCGGACACGTCGACCGCGGCGTGGGCCAGCGTCTCGTCCATCGGGATGAACGCGTCCCCGAAGCGGCGGATGCCCTTCTTGTCGCCGAGCGCTTCGCGCAGCGCCTGGCCCAGCGCGATCGCGGTGTCCTCGATGGTGTGGTGCCCTTCGATCTCGACGTCGCCCTTGGTGCGCACGGTCAGGTCGAAGCTGGCGTGGCTGCCCAGCGCCGTGAGCATGTGGTCGTAGAACGGGACACCGGTGTCGACGTGGACCACACCGGTGCCGTCGAGGTCCAGTTCGATGACGATGTCGGATTCGCGGGTGCGACGCTCGATGCGCGCGCGGCGGGTTTTCCCAGCGTTCTCGGTCGCGGTCACGGTGCTCCTACGGGGGTGACGGGCGCCAGTTCGGTGGCGGCGATGTGGGCACTGGCCCGCAGAAACGCGTCGTTCTCCTCGGTCAGGCCCGTGGTGGCGCGCAGGTAGCCGGCGATGCCGACGTCGCGGATCAGCACGCCGGCGTCCAGGTAGCGCTGCCAGGCGCCCGGTGCGTCGGCGAACTCCCCGAACAGCACGAAGTTCGCGTCGCTCGGTATGACGCGGAAACCCATGTCGCACAATGCTTTCGCCACACGCTCCCGCTCGGCGATCAGCGCGGCGACGCTGCCCAGGGTGTCGTCGGCGTGCCGCAGCGCGGCCCTCGCCGCGGCCTGGGTGACCGAGGACAGGTGGTAGGGCAACCGCACCAGCAGCAGCGCGTCGATCACCGCCGGTGTGGCGACCAGATAGCCGAGCCTGCCGCCGGCGAAGGCGAACGCCTTGCTCATGGTGCGGGTGACGACCAGCCGCGTCGGGTACTCGGCGACCAGCGACACCGCGCTGGGCTGCGCGGAGAATTCGCCGTAGGCCTCGTCGAGGATCAGGATGCCCGGCACCACGTCGAGCAGCCGCCGCAGGTCGGGCAGCGAGATGCTCTGTCCCGAAGGGTTGTTGGGGCTGGCGACGAACACGACGTCGGGCTTGTTCTCGGCGATCGCGGCGACCGCCGTGTCCAGGTCGAGGCTGAAGTCGTCGGCGCGGGGCGCCTCGATCCATTCGGTCTGCGTGCGGTGCGAGATGATCGGGTGCATCGAGTAGGAGGGGACGAACCCGATCGCGGTGCGGCCCGGCCCGCCGAAAGCCTGCAGGAGCTGCTGCAGGATCTCGTTGGAACCATTTGCCGCCCAGATGTTTTCGACGCCAAGCCGGATACCGGTCTGGGCGGTGAGATAGCCGGCCAGGTCGCGGCGCAGCGCCACCGCGTCGCGGTCGGGGTAGCGGTGCAGTGCGGCGGCCGCCGCACCCACCGAGCGCGTGACGTCCTCGACGAGCGCCGCGGTGGGCGGGTGCGGGTTCTCGTTGGTGTTGAGACGCACCGGCACCTCCAATTGTGGTGCGCCGTAAGGCGATTTGCCCCGCAGGTCCTCGCGCAGCGGCAGGTCCTCGAGCATCGGCTGCTCGGGCGTGCTCATCGCTCGAACCTCCGCCGCACCGCCACACCGTGGGCGGGCAGGTCCTCGGACTTGGCCAGCGTGACCACGTGCCCGGACACGTCCTTGAGGGCCGCCTCGGTGTAGTCGACGACATGGATGCCGCGCAGGAACGTCTGCACCGACAGGCCGCTGGAGTGCCGCGCACTGCCCGCCGTCGGCAGCACGTGGTTGGACCCGGCGCAGTAGTCGCCGAGGCTCACCGGCGCGTACGGGCCCACGAAGATGGCCCCGGCCGAACGGATCCGCTCGGCCACCCGGGCCGCGTCGGCGGTCTGGATCTCCAGGTGTTCGGCGGCGTAGGCGTTGACGACGTCGACCCCGGCGTCCAGGTCGTCGACCAGGATGATCGCCGACTGGGGTCCGCCGAGGGCGGTCGTGACGCGGTGGCGGTGCACCGTGGTTTGCAGCTGGACGGCCAGTTCGGCGTCGGTGGCGTCGGCCAGGCCGGTGCTGGGGGTGACCAGCACGCTGGCGGCCATCTCGTCGTGTTCGGCCTGGCTGATCAGGTCGGCCGCCACGTGCGCCGGGTCGGCGGTGTGGTCGGCGAGGATGGCGATCTCGGTCGGCCCGGCTTCGGCGTCGATGCCCACCTGGGAGCGGCAGAGCCGCTTGGCGGCGGTGACATAGATGTTGCCGGGCCCGGTGATCATGTCCACCGGCGCCAGCTCGGTGTCGCCGCCCGGCGACGATGCGGACCGCGTGCGGTCCGGGGAGAAGCCGGGCCATTCGGCCCCCGTGTCGATGCCGCCGTAGGCCAGCAGCGCCACCGCCTGCGCGCCGCCCACGGCCCACACCTCGTCGACGCCCAGCAGCGCGGCCGCGGCCAGGATGGTCGGGTGCGGCAGGCCGTCAAAACGTGCCTGCGGCGGGCTGGCGACGACCAGGGAGGCGACGCCGGCGGCCTGTGCGGGCACCACGTTCATCACCACGCTCGACGGGTATACCGCGTTGCCGCCGGGCACGTACAGGCCCACCCGCTCGACCGGGACCCACCGCTCGGTGACCGTCGCGCCCGGCCCCAGCGTGGTGGTCACGTCAGGGCGGCGCTGGTCGGCGTGCACGGCGCGGGTGCGCTCGATCATCACCGCCAGCGCGTCGCGGACCTCGGGCGCCAGGCCGGACAGCGCCGCCTCGAGCGCGGCGGCGGGCACCCGGACCGCCGCAGGCCGCACGTGGTCGAACGACGCTCCGTAGTCCAGCGCCGCCTGCGCGCCGCGCTCGGCGACGGCCGCCACGATCGGGCGGACCGTCGGAAGAACGGACTCCACGTCGGCGCCGCCGCGCGGCAGCGCCGCCCGCAGCCGGGCAGCCGTCAACTCCGTGCCCCGCAAGTCGATGCGGGCGATCACAGGTGTCGGCGTGGCAGTCACATCGCCCATTGTCCCAGAGCAACTCAAGTCGTTATCCGGCCGGTACAGTGCCGGTGAACACCCGCTTCGGAAAGGGAGCCGCAATGTCCGCAAAGGATCATCCCAACAACGCGCCGGGCGTCCCGATGGTGTTCCCGCCCTGGTTCGAGCGCTTCCAGATCAAATACTTCAACCCGGCGGTCAAGCCGTTCGCGCGTTTTCTGCCCGCAACGGCGACCATCACGCATCGCGGGCGCACGTCCGGCAAGCCCTACGAGACCATCATCACGCCCTATCGCAAGGGAAACGTGCTGGCGATCGCGCTCGGCCACGGCAAGACCAACTGGGTCAAGAACGTGCTGGCCGCCGGCGAGGCCGACGTGCGGTTCAGCCGCAACCGCGTGGTGCACCTCACCAATACGCGGATCCTGCCGGCCGGTTACGAGGGGCCCGACGTCGACAAGCTGCCGCGGATGGCGCGCATGCAGTTGCGCCGGATCGGGGTGTTCGTCGGCGATATCGCCTGAGGCCGTGGGCGTTCCGCGCGTCGAGACATAAGCCAGCGCGAAGCGCATCGGCGTGTCGTGTGCGTGGTGTATGTGTCGCGACAGAGCGAGCGGGGCGGGACGGGGCCTGGGCGCGAACCCTACATGTCCAGGCCGATGTCGAGCACGCGCACCGAATGGGTCAGCGCCCCGACGGCCAGGTAGTCCACCCCGGTCGCGGCGTAGGTCGCCGCGC
>NZ_JBYCLC010000114.1:0-15241 GCF_057473685.1 Mycobacterium sp. TH-M116
CCCCCCCCCCCCCCCCCCCCCCCCCCCCCCCCCCCCCCCCCCCCCCCCCCCCCCCCCCCCCCCCCCCCCCCCCCCCCCCCCCCCCCCCCCCCCCGCCGCCGAGCATGAGCAGGAACATATCGCCGGTGAGGGCCTCCGCACCGGCGAGCACCAGTGCGAATATCAGCCAAAGCACAGCGCCGGGCATGCGGCCAGAATACGCGCGATCGCGCATGATCGGCCTGCGGCGGCCAAAGCAACTACACTGCGACATCGTGTGGTGTCCCAGTGTCTCGCTGTCCGTGTGGGCGAACGCCTGGCTCGCGGGCAAGGCCGCGCCTGACGACGTCCTGGACGCGTTATCCCTTTGGGCGCCAAAGCAATTCGTAACCGCCTATGATTCGGTCGCGGCGACGCGCACCGGGCTGTCGTGGCCCGATGTCGACGACACCGGGGCGGTGTCGTTGTTGCAGACCCTGCGCACGGCGACGGGACGCTCGGCGGCCGGCGATTCGGCCCGGTTGCGCGACTCCATCAACGTAGTGTTACCGGTGCCCGGCGACGTGCGGGGGCTGACCGCGGGAACCCAGTTTCAGCGCGACGCCCTGGCCGCGGGCGAGGCGATCATCATCACCGGCCCCGAGGCACACGGCAGCGCTGTCGGGCTGGTCCCCGAATTCGCCTACGACGACTTCGAGCACGCCACCGACGGCGCGGGGCTGCCCGAGTCGTCTGCGCTGTCGTGGACGGTCTACTCGCTGCCGGGTGCGCCGGTGCTGGCCCACCACGAACTGGGCGACGCCGAGTACTCCCTGCGGTCGGCCGTGCGCTCGGCCGCCGACACGCTGGGCACCCTCGGGCGCGGCTCGGCGGCGTCCGACGTCGACGACCCGCGCGGGCTTGTCGAGCAGTTGATGGAATCGGCACGGCAGCACCGGATTCCCGACCATGCGCCGTCTCGGGCCCTGCGGGTGCTGGAGAACGCCGCGCACGTCGACGCGATCATCACCGTCAGCGCCGGGCTCAGCCGGATATCGGATTCTCCGCACGGGTCGTTCGTTGCGCTCGAGCCCATCGTGGGGCAATCCTCGTCGGAGTCACGCATCGCCGACGACGCGCTGCGGCCGCTGACCGCGGTGGTGAGATCGGCGCGGATGGCCGCGGTCACCGCGATACTGCACTCGGCGTGGGCGGACTAGCGTTCTGGGCGTCGAGTGTGAATTGACGGCGCCGAGCGTGAAGCGTCGGCGGGGCATTTCGGCGTGTCGCCGACCAGGTTTCACACTCGACGACTACACGGGGCGCGCCATGCAGTGCGGCGGGCGGCACGGCTCACCGTTGACGCCGGCCAGGCAACCTGGCACCGGGTCACGGCCGCTCACCCGCTCGGGCGCACGACCGGTGCGCAACTCGTCGATCAGACCGGCGGCCAGCCGGGCGAATCGGCGGTCTGCGTTGGGTGTTGCCGCCCGGGCGAAAGCCACGCCCGTCGCCTCGGCCTGCAGGCGCAAGTCGTGGTCGAGATCCCACACCACCTCGATGTGGTCTGCGACGAAGCCGATCGGGCATACCACGACGGCGTCGGTGCCGGATTTCGCCAACGCGGCCAGATGGTCGCCCACGTCGGGTTCCAGCCAGGGCACCTGAGGCGGCCCCGACCGCGACTGCCACACCAGGTCGTAATCGGCGTAGCCGGCGGCCGCGGCGACCAGCCTTGCGGCATAACCGACTTGGCGGCTGTAGAGGTCCGGGCCGCAGCGCCGGTCGGCGGCCACCGGGATCGAATGCGCGGTGAACACCAGCCGCGCACCACCGGGGACCGTCGCCGCGGCCGCGGCGATCGACTCCGCGAACATCTCGACGAACAGCGGATGGTCGAAGTAGGGCCGCAATTTCACCAGTTCCGGCGCGCCGGGCCCGGTGACCCGCCGGGCCCGGGCGACGTCCTCGACGTACTGGGTGCAGCTGGAATAGCCGCTCCACGCCGACGTGGTGAACACCGCTGCCCGGCGGACGCCGTTGTCGCGCATGGCCGCGACGGCTTCTTCGACGTAGGGCTCCCAGTTGCGGTTTCCGAAATACACCGGCAGGCCCACCTCCGCGCGCAGCTCGGTGATCAGCGCGCGGTTGATCCCGTTGATCGGCGAGACCCCACCGAAATGCAGGTAGTGTTGTGCGACCTCGTCGAGGCGTTCGGGTGGCACGTCACGGCCACGGGTGACGTTCTCCAGGAAAGGCCTTACCTGCTCGGGCCCCTCCGGACCGCCGAACGACAGCAGCAGGACCGCATCGAATTGCATTGGGGCCTACAATAACTGCGTGCTGGCGCCGCCGTCGGCGTAGACGATGGTGCCGGTGGTGGCGGGTAGCCAGTCCGACAGCAGCGCGCACACGGTCTTGGCGACCGGCGTGGGGTCCTTCATGTTCCAGCCGATGGGCGCGCGCTGGTCCCAGCCCTGCTCGAGCAGCTGCATCTGGGCGCCGGCCTCGTCGCCGAGCGCGCCACCGACGATCGCACTCATGGCCAGCGTCCGGATCGGGCCGGCGGCAACCAGATTGGAGCGCACACCGTACTTGCCGGCCTCACGCGCCACGAACCGGTTCACCGACTCCAGCGCGCTCTTGGCCACCGTCATCCAGTTGTAGGCGGGCATGGCACGGCTCGGGTCGAAATCCATGCCGACGATGCTGCCTCCTGGATTCATGATGGGCAGCAACGCCTTGGCCAGGGAGGCGTAGGAGAACGCCGAGATGTGAATGCCCTTGGACACGTCTTCGTAGGGCGCGTCGAAGAACGGGTTGATGCCCATCCCGGTCTGCGGCATGAAGCCGATCGAGTGCACCACGCCGTCGAGCTTGTTGCCCTGCCCGATCACCGCGCTCACCCGCTCGGCGAGCGTGGCCAGGTGCTCCTCGCTTTGCACGTCGAGCTCGATCAGCGGCGCCTTCTCGGGCAGCCGGTCGGCGATGCGCTGGATCAGCCGCAACCGGTCGAACCCGGTCAGCACCAACTGCGCGCCCGCCTCCTGGGCCACCTTGGCGATGTGAAACGCGATCGACGAGTCGGTGATGATCCCGGAGACCAGGATCCGTTTGCCGTCGAGCAGTCCTGCCATGTCCGTCCTATCGTTCCTCAGTGCCCCATGCCCATGCCGCCGTCGACCGGGATGACCGCGCCGGAGATGTAACTGGCGTCCTCGGACGCCAGGAAGCTGACCACCCCGGCGACCTCGGCGGCGGTACCGACCCGCTTCGCCGGGATGAATTGCAGCGCGCCCTCCTGAATCCGCTCATCCAGCGAGCGCGTCATGTCGGTGTCGATGTAACCCGGGGCCACCACGTTCGCGGTCACGTTGGCTTTCGACAACTCCCGGGAGATCGAGCGGGCCATTCCGATCACGCCGGCCTTGGACGCCGCATAGTTCGCCTGGTTGCCGATGCCCCAGGTACCGGAGACCGAACCGATGAAGATCATCCGGCCGAAGCGCTTCTTCTGCATACTGCGGGATGCCCGCTGAGCGACCCGGAAAGCCCCGGTGAGGTTGGCGTCGATGACCTTCTGAAACCTCTCCACGGTCATCCGTATGAGGAACGCGTCGGCGGACACTCCGGCGTTGGACACCAGCACCTCGACCGGGCCCTGGTGTTCCTCGACGGCGGTGAAGGCGCGGTCGACGGCGTCGTCGTCGGTGACGTCACACTCGACGCCGAACAGCCCCTCGGGCGCTCCGGAACCGCGGTGTGTGACCGCCACTTTGTGGCCGTCGGCGGCCAATCGCTGTGCGATCGCCAGACCGATCCCCCGGTTTCCTCCGGTGACCAGGACGGAACGGGACACGAACGCGGGCCTGACCGCTGCCGCGGCGTTCTCGGTGCTCTTGTCGGTGGCCGTGTCAGTCACTGCGCCAACCTATCGCCTTGCCGCGTGGGCGCTGCACGTACCCCCTGGGCCTGCACGTACCCCCTGGGCCTGCACGTACCCCCTGGGACGTCGCGAACGTAACCAGGCTGCGACTTTCGGGGCGGTTTTTCGCACTGGGGTTACGCTCGCGGGCCTTGTCGGTGCCGATCAGCACACTTTCGGCCATGACAGACCCCTTTCTGGGCAGTGAAGCCCTGGCTGTCGGCGCAGTGACGGGTTACGAGCTGCGCAGTCGGTATGTACCGCTGCACAAAGACGTCTACATGCCGAAAGATGCCGCGCTGACGGCGGTGTCGCGCGCGAAGGCGTGCTGGCTGCGCTCGCGTCGGCGAGGCGTCCTCGCGGGCTTCTCCGCCTCTGCGCTGCATGGCTCGAAGTGGATCGATCCGGAATTGCCCGCCGCGATCATCGACACCAACCGCCGCCCTGCCACCGGCGTGCAGATCTGGGAAGAACGCATCGAGCCCGACGAGATTGCCGTCGTCGACGGCATGCGGGTCACCACACCGGCTCGAACGGCCCTCGACCTCGCCAGGCGCTGCCGGTTGGGTATGGCGGTCGCCGCGATCGACGCCCTCGTGCAGGCGACCGCCGTGAAAACGACCGACGTCGAGCTGTTGGTCGACCGCTATCGAGGACGTCGGGGAATGAAGGCTGCCCGTGCCGCGCTCGCGCGCGTCGACGGCGGGGCTCAATCCCCGAAGGAAACCTGGGTACGCCTGCTACTGGCAAGCGCCGGCTTTCCCCCGCCGCGGACGCAGATCCCGGTCCTCAGCGAATGGGGTTGGGCAGAGGCATATTTGGATATGGGTTGGGAAGACATCAAGGTCGCCGTCGAGTACGACGGCGACCAGCACCGGTCCAGTCGTGCCCAATACGTGAAGGACATCCGCCGCCTCGAAATGCTGGACCAGCGCTACGGCTGGGTCGTGGTCCGCGTCGTCGCCGAGGACCATCCCGCGGACATCATCCGCCGAGTGGGTGCGGCACGCGCTTCGCGAGCGTGACCAGACTGCGAAAATTCGGACCGCAAACCGCAGCCACGTTACGCTCGCGGACGAAAGATCAGCCGGGCAGGCGGCGATTGATCAGCAGCGCGGCCAGGGCGGCCAGCGCCAGCACCACCGCGCCCAGCCGCAGCCACCCCGCGCTCGCGTCGCCCTTGATGGTCTCGTAGCCGATCTGCTGCTGCAACGACGCATAGACGGCCCTGAGCTCCGAGAGGCTGGCGGCGTTGTACGCATTCCCGCCGGACAGCTCGGCAACCTTCTTCATGGTGGAGTCGTCGACCGGCACCGGCTGGCGCTGATCGTTGATCTCGACGAATCCGTACGGTGTGCCGAACGAGATGGTCGAGATCGGCACCCCCTGGTCCTTGGCGGTGCGTGCCGCGGTGAACGCCCCCTTGGGGTTGTTCGGATTGGT
Organism: Mycobacterium sp. TH-M116; assembly: GCF_057473685.1. NCBI lineage: Bacteria > Bacillati > Actinomycetota > Actinomycetes > Mycobacteriales > Mycobacteriaceae > Mycobacterium > Mycobacterium sp. TH-M116. Next base: position 5,327 of record NZ_JBYCLC010000114.1, read on the forward strand.
CGGCATCGTCTCCTTGCCGTCGGAGAACAACACGATGCGCGCCGGTGGCGGGGTGTCGCCGCCGCCGATCACCGCGCCCACCGTCGCGATCGCCTGCAGGGCGGTGAAGATGCCCTCCCCGGTGGCGGTGCGGTCGGCGAACTGCAGCTTGTCCAGTGCCCGCTTGGTCGCGTCCCGATCAGTGGTCGGCGACACCAGCACCGTGGCGGTGCCCGCATAGGAGATCAGCCCGAGGTTGATCCCCGGGGTCAGCTCGTCGGCGAACTGCTTGGCGGCGTCCTGCGCGGCGACCATCCGGTTGGGCGGGACGTCGGTGGCGCGCATCGACTGCGACACGTCGACCACCAGCATCACCACCGCGCGGTTGCGCGGAATCCGGACGTCGCGCGTGGGCCCGGCCATCGCGACCGTGAGCAGCACCAGCGACAGCACCAGCAGGATCGCCGGGACGTGCCGCCACGTGGACGGCCGCTTGGGCGCGACGCTTTCCAGCAGTTCCATGTTGGCGAACCGCAGGATCCGCCGCTGCCGGGCCAATTGCATCAGCACATACAGCACGGCCAGCCCGGCGACCACCACAAGGAACAGGAAGAACCACGCGTGTTCGAAGCCCGACATCGACATGGGACCGAGCAACGGCAGCGTCACTGCCGCCCCGCCAGTGCCCCGCGCCGCCGGGACTCCACGAAACGGACGATGTCGGCGAGCCAGTCCCGGTCGGTGCGCAGCGTCAAAATCGGCGCGCCGCAACCGCGGATGGTGCGCGCGACGTCGGCTCGGTGCGCCGCGGCCGCCTTGGCGAAATCATCGCGCAGCTGGGCGTCGATGGTGAACTCGCGAGTCACCCCGGACTCGGCGTCCTGCAGCACGACGTCCCCCACATCGGGCAGTTCGACGTCGCGGGGGTCGAGCACCTCGATGGCCAGCACCTCGTGGCGCGCCGAGATCGCCCGCAGCGGGCGCATCCAGTTGATCGGCCCCAGGAAGTCGCTGATGATCACCGCCATGCCGCGGCGGCGTTCCGGGCGGCGCAACGCGTCGATGGCCACGGCCAGATCCCCGCGCACCCCGAGCGGCGCCCGTGGGGTGGTGGCGATAGTGCGCAGCAGCGTCTGCTCGTGCTGGCGTCCGGACCGCGCGGGCACCCGGATCATCTTCTCGCCGTTGGTGATCAGCGCGCCGAGCCGGTTGCCGCCCCCGCTGTTGAGGTAGGTGATCGCGGCCGCGGCCGCCACCGCCAGGTCGCGCTTCTCGCACCCGACGGTGCCGAAGTCCAGGCTGGCCGACATGTCGACCACCAGCCAGGTCTCCAGTTCCCGGTCGGCGATCATCTGCCGGACGTGAGGGTGGGTGGTGCGTGCGGTGACCGCCCAGTCCATCCGCCGGACGTCGTCGCCGGGCTGGTATTCCCGCGACTCCCCCGGTTCGCTGCCCGGCCCCGGGATCAGCCCGAGGTGATTGCCGTGCAGCACGCCGTCCAGCTTGCGCCGCACGGTGAGCTCCAGGGTGCGCAGCGCCGCCGACAGCTTGGGGTCGTTGATCTGCCCGCGCTGCATCGACGGTGGATGGCGAGGAGCCGCGGGTACCGCGGCGGAGTCGGTGTCGGTCACCGACCGCTGGCCGCGCCCGCGGCCTGCATCACCGGGGGCACCGATTGGCCTTGCTGCGGAACGGCATTCACCTGGGGAAGGGCAACCGTCTGCAGAACCCGGTTGATGACGACCTCGGGCGAGATCTCGTCGGCCAGCGCGTCATAGGTCAGCACCAACCGGTGCCGCAGCACGTCGGGGATCACCTCGACGATGTCCTGCGGGATCACGTAGTCGCGGCCGCGCACCAGCGCCAGCGATCGCGACGCGGCGATGATCCCCAGTGAGGCGCGCGGCGACGCACCGAAGGAGATCCACGCCTTGACGTCATTCATGCCGAGCTGTTCGGGATGCCGGGTGGCGGTCACCACGCGCACCACGTAGTCGACCAGCGCATGATGGACGAAATTGTTGGCGGCGATGTCCTGCAGGCGCAGCAGGTCGCCGGGGTTCATGATCTGCTTGGGCTGCGGCGGCTTGACGCCCATCCGGTAGATGATCTCGCGCTCCTCCTCGGGAGAGGGGTAGCCGACGTTGATCTTGAACAGGAAGCGGTCGCGCTGCGCCTCGGGCAGCGGGTAGACGCCCTCGTGCTCGATGGGGTTCTGGGTCGCCATCACCAGGAACGGGTTGGGCAGGGGGAACCTCTTGCCACCGATGGACACCTGGCGCTCCTGCATGACCTCCAGCAGCGCGGACTGCACCTTCGCCGGGGCCCGGTTGATCTCGTCGGCGAGCAGGAAGTTGACCACCACCGGGCCGAGCTCGGTGTCGAACTCCTCGCGGCCCTGGCGGTAGATGCGGGTACCGATGATGTCGGTGGGCACCAGGTCGGGCGTGAACTGGATGCGCGCGAACGTGCCGCCCACCACCTTGGCGAAGGTCTCCACGGCCAGCGTCTTGGCCACGCCGGGCACCCCCTCGAGCAGCACGTGTCCCCGCGACAGCAGGCCGACCAGCATCCGCTCCACCAACTGGTCCTGGCCGACGATGATCCGCTTGACCTCGAAAATCGCACGCTCCAGCGTGTGGACCTCGGCGGCCAGCCCGTCACCGCCCCCGGAGGGCACGTCCTGGGCCGCCGCGGCCGCGTGCGCGCCCGGGCCCGAGTAACCGCTGGCGCCCGGGGGCGGCCCGCCTGCTGATGTCATTAGCAATCCTCCACAGCTCAATCGGACACCTCTGCCGGCACGACCGAAATCGTGGGGCAGCCACGTGCCCGCGTCCAACTATTCCAGGCCCGCCGGATTCCGTCGACGCCGCGGCTCCCGCCCGGCGAGTGCACGGGCGACCCTTCCTGGCCGGCGCCCGGCTTCAGTACTCGATGATCCTAGTCAGGAATGGCGTCATACCGGCCTTGCGTACCGAGCTCACGGTCACCTTGCCGGCGCTTCCGGACGCCTCGAGCATCCGGCCGTTACCCAGATACATCGTCACGTGCTGGCCGCCGCCGGGGCCGTAGAAGATCAGGTCGCCGCGCCTGGCCTGGTCCGGCGGGATGTGGCGGCCGGCGTTGTACTGGTCACCGGAGAACCGCGGGATCAGCACACCGACCCCGGCGAAGGCGTACCGCATCAAGCCGGAACAGTCGAAGCCGTTGATGTTGGCGCCGTCGCCGACGCCCTTGCTGGGGCCCTTCAGCGAACCCCCGCCCCAGGAATAGGGCACGCCCATCTGCGAGCCGCCCCGCTTGATCACGTACTCGATGGCCTGGCGCCCGTAGACGCGCGGAATCTTGCCGCCCGGGTTGGTGGTGGCGGCGGCCGGGGCCTCGCCGCCGGGAAGGTTGATGCCGAGCCCGCCCAGGAACTGCCTGCCCAGATCGACGGTGGTCTGGGTGGCCTGTGCGGTCGCCTGCAGCGACGCGGAGGCGACCGAGAGCGGGTCCCCCGGCGCGCCCGCGCTGATCATCGCCGGCAGCGTCGGGTCCCACGGACCGGGGTCCGCGGTGGCCGGGGCGGCCCCGGACGACAGCGACGAGAATGTCAGACCGGCCGCCAACGCGGCGCTGCAGGCGAGATGGGTGAATCGAAACCGCTTGCGGTGCATGGCTCCTCGCTCAGTACTCGATGTAGCGGACCACGTAGGGGGTCATGCCGCTGGTGCGCACGGGCGCGACACGCACCTTGAGGCCGACGTCGGGGGCCTCGAGCATCTGGCCGTTGCCGAGGTAGAGCGTCACGTGCTGGCTGCCACCCGGTCCGTAGAAGATGACGTCGCCACGGCGCATCTGCGCCGACGGGATCTTGCGGCCCATCTTGTACTGCGCCCCCGAGTAGTGCGGCAGCTTGATGCCCACCCCGGCGAACGAATACAACACCAGGCCCGAACAGTCGAAGCCGGTGGTCCCGGCTCCCGAGTCGATGCCCTTGCTGGGCCCGGCCGCGTTGCCACCGCCCCAGGAATACGGGACCCCGATCTGCGACATCCCGCGCCGGATCACGTACTCGGATGCCTGACTCCCGTAGACCCGCGGGATCCGGCCCGGGGCGTTGGTGATGCCGGTGTCGTCAGGTTTGAGAATGCCCACGCTCTGCAGGAACTTTCGCCCCATGCTGGCGGTCACCTGCGTCGAGGTGGCCGAATACCCCAGCACCTGGTTGATCACCGCGATCGGGTCGCCGGGGACGTTGGCGCTGGGCACCATGGGCAGTGTCGGGTCCCAGCCGCCGTCCCACGTGCGCCCCCCCGCCGTGGGTGCGGCGGAATCGCCGGATCCCCACCGGTCACCCGGTGCGCCGGATCCACCCCCGCCCGACGACCACTCGCGCGCGACCTCGTGCTTGGCGGCCTCGAGCCTGGCCTGAGCCTCATCGCGCTCGGCTGCCAGTCGGGTGACCTCGTCGCGTTGCCGGACGAACTTGTCCCTGGAGTCCTGCAGCGCCGCCACCGCAGCATCCTGGCTGGCCTGCGCGTCGACGGCAGCCCTGTCGGCCTTCTGCTTGGCAAGGCGCGCCGCCGACTCCTTGTTCACCTGCTCGGTGCGCGCGCGTTGCAGCTTGTCCATGGCCGACTGCGCGCTGGCGGTCAGGGCCTGGGCGGTGGCCTGGGTGCCGAGGATGTCCTCGGGGCTGGTCGCGGTGAGGTAGCTGCCCGACGGCCCGTTCATGTACGTCGCCACGGCGAAGCGGTCGAAACGGCGCTGCGCCGCCGCGATCGCCGCATCGGCGTCCTTGACAGCCCCCCGGCTGGCCTCGACGTCGTGTTCGGCCGAGGCCGCGTTGTCCCGCGCTGTCTCGACGTCGACCATCGCCTTGTTGACGCTTTCGAGTTCGGTCTGGATTTCCGCGTTCAGGTCCTGGAGGCGCTGGTTGGCCCGGGCGACGTCGGCGATCGCGACGGCCAGCTTGCCCGACCCGGGATCGGCGTTCGCCAGTCCGGGCGTGCCCAGCAGCAGCGCCGCGCTCACGATCGAGCCCAGGATCGATGGAATAACCGGCCGCGTCAGCTTTGCGGCCCGTCGCACAGAAAAGCCCCCGCTGGTGCCTCTCATTCGTCTCAAATCTCCTACGTCTGACGCGGATGGACGGCGCGGGTCGTGACGTAAGGCGCCATGTATAACACGAGCATCATTTGCACCGTACGTCACATGTGACGCAGTAGAAACGGTGGTCACAAACTGCATTCCGGACGTGCGTTTACTGTGACCGGATGGTGACCTGCACTATTTGCCAGGAGGAGACGCGACGAGCCCGCCCGGTGGACGCCGCACGAAAAGCTACTGTTCAGCGGCCTTTATCGGCTGGACTGCTGGAGTTTCGGCCGTCCCGGCCGATGTTGCCGCACGCCGACCACGCACCTGCAGGAAACGGGCGCCGACGGCGGCCAGGAGCACCCCGATCAGCAGGAATATCGTCAGCCCGGTCCAGGGAAACTCGGGGGCGTCCAGGGTGTGCAGAAAGTTCTGCGCCGAGACCACCGGGTTGCCGGTCTTGGAGTGGTCCTCGCCGGCTTCGAGCGTCACGCGCGGGAACTGCGTGCTGTAGCTGCCGACATAGCTTGGACTGAGCGTGAGGACCGTGACGTTCGGATAGTCGGCCCCCACCACGGTGGAGATGTCGCGCAGGGGCGTGTCGCTGGGCGGATTGTGGTCCAGCAGCACGATCTTGAGATCGATGCCGTCGGCGTGAGCCTGGTCGACCACATCCAGCAGTCCCGGGACCGCCGCCGGCGGTGCACTGACCCCACTCGCCGCCACCTGGGCCTTGACCACGGACATGTCGACGTCCTGCGGAATGTAGGTCGGCAGGAGTGGTTGCCAGAGAAAAGTCATCGTCTCGCTCCTGTTGCGCGGTCACGCTCGCGTGACACTCGGCCACGGCGGTCACTCTAGCGTGGCACTCGGCCACGGCGGTCACGCTCGCGTGGCACTCGGCCACGGCGGTCACGGCGGGAATCGGGGCCGTGCGGGGGGCGAGGGGTTTAAACCCGGGCCCCACCCGACAAGACTGAGTGGTAGAACTGCGGCCGTAATGCAGGACAAACGTACTGTTAAAGTGGCTGCGCCGGCACGGCCCGTCGGCGCAAGAACTCAATCCCCGGGAGTTGATGTGACTAGCAAGGATCCTGTGAACTCGTTCGGTGCCCGCCACGACCTGAAGGTCGGCGACAAGAGTTACCAGATCTATCGCCTGGACGCGGTCCCCAACACCGAGAAGCTCCCCTACAGCCTCAAAGTGCTCGCCGAGAACCTGCTGCGCAACGAGGACGGCAGCAACATCACCAAGGACCACATCGAAGCCATCGCGAACTGGGATCCCGAGGCGCAGCCCAGCATCGAGATCCAGTACACGCCCGCCCGCGTGATCATGCAGGACTTCACCGGTGTGCCGTGCATCGTGGACCTGGCCACCATGCGGGAGGCCGTCGGCGACCTGGGCGGCACACCGGACAAGGTCAACCCCCTCGCACCCGCCGACCTGGTGATCGACCACTCGGTGATCGCCGATCTGTTCGGCCGGGCCGACGCGTTCGAGCGCAACGTCGAGATCGAGTACCAGCGCAACGGGGAGCGCTACCAGTTCCTGCGCTGGGGCCAGGGCGCGTTCCGTGATTTCAAGGTGGTGCCCCCGGGCACCGGCATCGTGCACCAGGTGAACATCGAATACCTGGCCAGCGTGGTCATGGAACGCGACGGAGTGGCATATCCCGACACGTGCGTGGGCACCGACTCGCACACCACGATGGTCAACGGCCTGGGCGTCCTGGGCTGGGGTGTGGGCGGCATCGAGGCCGAGGCCGCCATGCTGGGCCAACCGGTGTCGATGCTGATCCCGCGGGTGGTCGGCTTCAAGCTGACCGGCGAGATCCAGCCGGGCGTGACGGCCACCGACGTGGTGCTGACCGTCACCCAGATGCTGCGCGAACACGGCGTGGTCGGCAAGTTCGTCGAGTTCTACGGCCAAGGCGTCGCCCAGGTGCCGCTGGCCAACCGTGCCACCCTGGGCAACATGAGCCCCGAATTCGGTTCCACCGCAGCCATTTTCCCGGTCGACGAGGAGACGATCTCCTACCTGCGGTTCACCGGGCGCAACGAGGAGCAGCTGGCGCTGGTCGAGGCCTACGCCAAGGCGCAGGGCATGTGGCACGACCCCGACCACGCGCCCGCCTTCTCCGAGTATCTCGAGCTCGACCTCGCCGACGTGGTGCCCTCGATTGCCGGGCCCAAGCGTCCGCAGGACCGAATCCCGTTGTCGCAAGCCAAGACGACATTCCGCAACCAGCTGCCCGGCTACGTCGGTGACGACCCGGACAAGAAGGAGTACTCCAAGCTCGACGAGTCCGTCGACGAGTCGTTCCCGGCCAGCGATCCTGGCGCACTGGGGAACGGACACGCCGACGACGCCCCGCCGGTGCACTCGGCGGCCGCGCACGCCAAAGGCCGGGTGAGCAACCCGGTGACGGTGAAGTCCGACGAATACGGCGAGTTCGTGCTCGACCACGGCGCCGTGGTGATCGCCGCGGTCACGTCGTGCACCAACACCTCCAACCCCGAGGTGATGCTGGGCGCGGCGCTGCTGGCCCGCAACGCCGTGGAAAAGGGCCTGTCGTCCAAACCGTGGGTGAAGACCACGATGGCCCCGGGCTCCCAGGTGGTCCACGACTACTACGACAAAGCCGGCCTGTGGCCGTATTTGGAGAAGCTCGGCTTCTACCTCGTGGGCTACGGCTGCACCACCTGCATCGGCAACTCCGGCCCGCTGCCCGAGGATGTCTCCAAGGCGATCAACGACAACGATCTCTCGGTGGCCGCCGTCTTGTCGGGCAACCGGAACTTCGAGGGCCGCATCAACCCCGACGTGAAAATGAACTACCTGGCGTCGCCGCCGCTGGTCATCGCCTACGCGCTGGCCGGGACCATGGACTTCGACTTCGAGAAGGAACCGCTCGGCACCGGCAAAAACGGCGAGGCTGTCTATCTGAAAGACATCTGGCCGTCGCAGAAGGACGTCTCGGACACCATCGCCTCGGCGATCAACTCCGAGATGTTCACCAGGAACTACGCCGACGTGTTCAAGGGCGACGAGCGCTGGCGCAACCTGCCGACCCCGAGCGGCAAGACCTTCGAGTGGGATCCCGACTCGACGTACGTGCGCAAGCCGCCCTACTTCGAGGGCATGACGGCGGACCCCGAACCGGTCGGCGACATCACCGGCGCCCGGGTGCTCGCGCTGCTCGGCGACTCGGTGACCACCGACCACATCTCCCCCGCCGGCGCGATCAAGCCTGGCACCCCGGCGGCGCAGTACCTCGACCAGCACGGCGTGGACCGCAGGGACTACAACTCCTTCGGTTCGCGGCGCGGCAACCACGAGGTGATGATCCGCGGCACGTTCGCCAACATCCGGCTGCGCAATATGCTGCTCGATGATGTGGCGGGCGGGTACACCCGTGACTTCACCCAGGACGGGGGCCCGCAGGCGTTCATCTACGACGCCGCGCAAAACTATGCGGCACAGAACATTCCGCTCGTGGTGCTGGGCGGCAAAGAATACGGCTCCGGTTCGTCGCGGGACTGGGCGGCCAAGGGCACGCTGCTGCTGGGCGTGCGCGCGGTGATCGCCGAGTCGTTCGAGCGCATCCACCGCTCCAACCTGATCGGCATGGGCGTCATCCCACTGCAGTTCCCCGAGGGCAAGTCGGCCGGTTCGCTCGGGCTCGACGGCACCGAGGTCTTCGACATCACCGGGATCGGTGCGCTCAACGACGGTAAGACACCCAAAACCGTTCACGTCAGGGCCAGGAAAGACGGAGGCGACCCGGTCGAATTCGACGCGGTGGTGCGCATCGACACCCCCGGCGAGGCGGACTACTACCGCAATGGCGGCATCCTGCAGTACGTGTTGCGCAACATGCTCAAGTCGGGCTAGTGGCGATCGCAAGCGCGGCGTGGCCGGGCGCAGCGGGTCGCCACCCGAAAGATCTAGTGGCGATCGCAAGCGCGGCGTGGCCGGGCGCAGCGGGTCGCCACCCGAAGATATAGCCCTGCCCGCCTGTGCCCAAAGTCAGCCAGGACCATCTGGCGGCCCGCCGCCGCCAGATCCTGGACGGTGCCCGTCGCTGCTTCGCCGAGTACGGCTACGACAAAGCCACCGTCCGCCGGCTGGAACAGGCGATCGGGATGTCGCGCGGCGCGATCTTCCACCACTTCCGGGACAAGGACGCACTGTTTTTCGCGCTGGCGCACGAGGACGCCGAACGGATGGCCGACGTGGCCTCCCGCTCCGGACTCGTTCAGGTGATGCGCGACATGCTCGCTGCGCCCGAGCAATTCGACTGGCTGGCCACCCGGTTGGAGATCGCACGCAAACTGCGCAACGACCCCGCGTTCAGCCGCGGGTGGGCGGAGCGGTCCGCGGAACTGGCAACGGCGACGACCGAACGCCTGCGCCGCCAGAAGGAAGCGCACCGGGTCCGCGACGACGTCCCCGCCGACGTGCTGCAGTGCTATCTCGAACTCGTCCTGGACGGCCTGGTGGCCCGGCTGGCGTCCGGGGAGGATCCGCGGCGGCTGTCCGCGGTGCTGGACCTGGTGGAGAAATCGATGCGCCGCAACGGTTCCGGGATCGCGACCTAGAAACTCAGCGGGCGCTCGCCGTCGCCTGCGGCGACGTGCCCGAGCTACGCCGAGCTACGCCAGCTCGATGAGATCGCGGTATTCGGCGGACCAATAGTCCTCGGTCCCGTCGGGCAACACCAACACCCGCTGCGGATCGAGCGCCTCGGCGGCACCGGGGTCGTGCGTCACCAGCACCACGGCACCGGCGTAGCTGCGCAGCGCGTCGAGCACCTGCTCACGCGACGCGGGATCGAGGTTGTTGGTCGG
>NZ_JBYCLC010000115.1:0-16548 GCF_057473685.1 Mycobacterium sp. TH-M116
AGCTGCTTGCCTCCCTCTTCCCAGCTGCTTGCCTCCCTCTTTGCCTCGAGTGTGAATCCTGGGCGGCGACACGCCGACGCGGCCCGCCCCGTGTTCACACTGAAAGTCGTGAGTTCACACTCGATGCGGCCAACGCCGCGCGGACGCGGCCGACGATGCCGGCGGGGCGGTCCTCGGCGACCACCCTGACCACGATCCAGCCCATCCGCTCGAGCATCTCGATCCGGCGGATGTCCCTGACGTATTGGCGTCGATCCGTCCGATGCTGGTCGCCGTCGTACTCGACGGCGACCAGCTGCTCCTCCCACCCGAGGTCGAGATAGGCGAATACGGTGCCGTCCACGTCGGGCACCGGGATCTGGGTCTGCGGCCGGGGTAGGCCGGCGTCGATCAGCAGCAGCCGCAGGTAGCTCTCCCGCGGCGACTGCGCACCCGCGTCGACGAGGCCCAACGCGGTCTCCAGCTGCCGCAGTCCGGGTGACCGGGGATGGCTTTCGGCGATGCGCAGCACGTCGTCGGCCTTGACACCCGTTGCGCGCGCGAGCGCGTCCAGCCGGACGACCGCCGAACGGAGGGCGCCGCGCCGGCCGATGTCGAAGGCCGTCCGCTGCGGTGTGGTGGCCGGCAACCCGTCGATGGTCTGCGTCTCGCCGTCGCGCAGCGCGTAGCGGCGGGTCACTATGCCCCGGGGCGGACGGTTGCCGGCCCCGACCAGCTCGACGGGGACGTCGTCGGGAATCCACTCGGTGCCGTGCAGCGCGGCCGCCGCCGCGCCGGCGACGGTCGCCGACCGTTTCGACCACAGCCATGCCGCGGCGATGCGCTGCCAGAGGGAGGGTGGGCCGTCGTCGGGCAGGTAGACGTTCGGGAAGACCGCTCGGTGGCGCGTCCGTAGCTGGTGCCTGCTCAGCCTCCCGGACGCCAATGCCACGCTGCCGACGAAAGGTTCTGCCGCATCCCGCATGCCGCGAACGATCGCACGCTCACGGGTCGGCCCGAGTACCGCTGTGCACAGGCTCGCTCAGCACGACAATGCCCGCACGCAGTCGTGCGCGATGGCCAGCTCCTCGTCCGTCGGAACCACCAGCACGTCAATCGGCGAGTCGTCGGCCGAGACCCGGCGCGGGCCGTCCCCCGCGGCGAAATTGCGCGCGTCGTCGATCACCAGGCCCAGTTCGCGCATACCGGCCAGCACGTCGCGGCGCACCGCGGCGTCGTTCTCGCCGATGCCGGCGGTGAAGGTGACCGCGTCGGTGTGCCCCAGCACCGCCAAGTAGGCGCCAACGTACTTGCGCAACCGGTGGATGAACACGTCGTAGGCTAATCGGGCTGCGCCGTCCCCGGATTCGATCATCTGCGCAAGCCGGCGGAAGTCGCGCTCACCGGCCATGCCCAGCATCCCGGACCGGTGGTTGAGCATCGACTCGATCTCCTCGACGCTCATGTGCGCGGCGCGCGACAGGTAGCCGAAGACACCGGGGTCGAGGTCGCCGCTGCGCGTACCCATCACCAGGCCCTCCAGTGGGGTCAGCCCCATCGAGGTGTCCACGGGCCGTCCCCGCGCGATCGCCGACGCCGACGCGCCGTTACCCAGATGCAGCACAATCTGATTCAGCTCGTCAACCGGTCGGCTCAGGAAATCCGCGGCGCGCCTGCTGACGAAGTGATGCGATGTGCCGTGGAACCCGTAGCGGCGGATCGCCCATGTCCGGGCCAGCTCGCGGTCGATCGCGTAGGTGGCCGCGGCCGCGGGCAGTTCGTGGAAAAACGCCGTGTCGAACACCGCGACGTGCGGCACGTCGGGCAGCAGCCGGCGGGCCACCTCGATTCCCCGGATCGCGGGTGGGTTGTGCAGCGGCGCAAGGGGCGAGAGCTCCTCCAGCCGCGCGATCACGGCGTCGTCGAGGACCGTGGGCCGGTAGAAGGTCGCGCCCCCGTGCACGACCCGGTGCCCGACGGCCGACAGCCCGCACCCGTCCAGGTCGATGCCGTCGGAGGCCAGCGTCTCGAACACCCGGCGCAGGGCCGCGTCGTGGTCGGGAATGCCCGAGGACGGCTCCCCGATCCGATCCACCTGGCCCGATACGCGGGCAAAACCCGAATCGGGTTCGAGCAGCCGGTACTTCAGTGACGACGAGCCGGAATTGATCACCAGCACCAGGTGGTTACCGGTCATGGACACCCTGCGCCTGGATCGCGGTGATGGCGACGGTGTTCACGATGTCTTCGATCAGCGCGCCGCGGGACAGATCGTTGACCGGTTTGCGCAACCCTTGCAGCACCGGGCCGATCGCAATCGCGCCCGCGCTACGCTGCACCGCCTTGTAGGTGTTGTTGCCGGTGTTGAGGTCGGGAAAGATCAGCACCGTCGCACGGCCGGCCACCGGTGAGTCGCGCAGCTTCGTGGCGGCCACTGAGGGCTCCACCGCGGCGTCGTACTGAATGGGGCCCTCGACCGGCAGACCGGGTTCGCGGTGACGTACCAACTGCGTTGCTGCCCTGACCTTTTCGACATCGACACCGACGCCGGAGTCGCCTGTGGAGTACGACAGCATCGCCACCCGCGGCTCGATACCGAACCGGGCGGCGGTGCGCGCCGAACTGATCGCGATGTCGGCGAGTTGCTCGGGCGTCGGGTCGGGGACGATCGCACAGTCGCCGTAGGCGAGCACCCGGTCGGGCAGGCACATGAAGAAGACGCTGGACACCACCGAGACGTCCGGAACGGTCTTGATGACCTCCAGCGCCGGGCGAACGGTGTGCGCCGTGGTGTGCGCGGCGCCGGACACCATTCCGTCGACCATGCCGTTGAACACCAGCATGGTGCCGAAATATGTTGCATCAAGCATGATCTCGCGAGCGTACTCGACGGTGACCCCCTTGGCCGCACGCAACCGGGCGTACTGGCCGGCGAACCGCTCACGCAATTCGCTGGTGCGCGGGTCGATCACGTCGGCCCTGCCGAGGTCGACACCGAGTTCGGCCGAACGCAGGCGGATCCGCGCCTCCTCGCCCAGAATGGTCAGGTCGGCGACGCCGCGCTGCAGCACGCGTCCCGCCGACTTGAGGATCCGGTCGTCGTCACCCTCGGGCAGGACGATGTGCTTGCGATCCCCCCGCGCCAGTGATGTCAACCGGTGGATGAACATCTGCGGCGTGGTCACGCTCGGGAACGGGATCGCAAGCTGGGCAAGCAGATCCGAGGTGTCGACGTAGCGGTCCATCAGCTCCAGCGCGGTGTCGATCTTGCGCTGCGAGGTCACCGTGACCCGGCCCCGCGCCGAGGCCGCCGCACTCGCGGCGTCGTAGGTGTCCAGCCCGGTCGCGATGATGGGCAGCCTCAACCGCAGCCCGGCGACCAAGGCCGCGATCGACGGGTGCAGCTCGAAGCCGCCGTTGAGCACGATGCACGACAACGCCGGGAAGCCCTCGGCCGCATGCGCGCTGGCGACGGCAAGCACCACGTCGGAGCGGTCGCCGGGGGTGATCACCGCCATGCCGTCGCGCAGGCGTTCCAGAACATGGTCGGCGGTCATCCCGGCGGCCAGCACACCGGTGACCTCCCGTTCCCGCAGCGGCTCCTCGCCGCTGACCGGCGTCCCGGCCACGGCCCGCTCCAGTTCTGCCACGGTCGGCGCCGAGAGCAGGGGTTCCTCGGGCAGCACATAGGCACTCAGGCCTGACGGCGCCAGCGCGGCGGCGACCGCGGCGAGCTGGCCCGGCCGGCACCGGTTGGCCACCACTGCCGCGGTGTGGGCGCGCTGGGCGGACAACTCGGCCACGCTGACCTCGACGACGCGCGCGACGTCGTCGGGGGTGCGTTCTCTGCCGCTGACCGTCAGCAGCACCGGGGCGCCGAGGTTGACCGCGATGCGCGCGTTGACCGAGAGCTCTGCGGGGCGGGCCACGTCGGTGTAGTCGCTGCCGACGATGACGACGACGTCGCAGGAATCGGCCATCGCGTGGTATGCGTCGACGATGTCGACGATCGCGGCGTCGCTGTCGGCGTGCCACTGCGGGTAGGTCACCCCGACGCACCGCTCGTAGGGCAGGCCGGCGGTGGCGTGCCCCAGCAGCAGTTCCAGGATGTAGTCGCGGTCCTCGTTCAGACGCGTGATCGGCCGGAACACGCCGACTTTGGCGACGTTGGCGCTCAGCCGGTGCAGCAGCCCGAGCGCGATCGTCGACTTGCCGGTCTCCGGCTCGGGCGCCGCGACATAGATCGCCGAAGTCCCGGCGGCGCCGGGATGGGCAGGAGCCACCTGGGCGCCTTTCAGGCCAGCCGGCGCAGCCGGGGCGCCAGGTCCTTCTCGAACAGCTCCAGGAAACGCCGCTGGTCGTGGCCGGGTGCGTGAAATACCAGGTGGTTCAGGCCCCAGCCGACGTAGTCCTTGACCTTCTCGACGGCCTCGTCGGGGTCGGACGCGACGATCCAGCGTTTGGCGACCTGCTCGATGGGCAGCGCGTCGGCGGCCTTCTCCATCTCGATCGGGTCGTCGATGCTGTGCTTCTGCTCGGCGGTCAGCGACAGCGGCGCCCAGAACCGGGTGTTCTCCAGCGCCAGCTCCGGATCGGGGTCGTAGGAGATCTTGATCTCGATCATCTTGTCGATGTCGTCGACGTCGCGACCGGCGGCCGCCGCGCCCTCGGCCACCGCGGGCATCAGCTTGTCCTGGTACAGCTCCTCACCCTTGCCGGAGGTGCAGATGAAGCCGTCGCCGGCACGTCCGGCGTACTTGGCCACGGCCGGGCCGCCCGCGGCGACGTAGATCGGCACCCCGCCCTCGGGCACGTCGTAGATGGAGGCGCCCTTGAGCCGGTAGTAGTCGCCGTCGAAGTCGACGCGGTCGCCTCGCCACAGCTCGCGCATCAGCCGGACCGATTCGCGCAACCGGGCGAAGCGCTCCTTGAACTCCGGCCACTCGCCGGAGTACCCGGTGGCGATCTCGTTGAGCGCCTCCCCGGTGCCCACGCCGAGAAAGACGCGGCCCGGGTACAGGCAGGCCATGGTGGCGAATGCCTGCGCGATGACGGCGGGGTTGTAGCGGAAGGTCGGGGTGAGCACCGAGGTCCCCAGCGTGATCCGCCTGGTGCGCTCGCCGACGGCGGTCATCCACGCCAGGGAGAACGGGGCGTGCCCGCCCTCATGCCGCCACGGCTGGAAGTGGTCACTGACGCTGGCGCTGTCCATGCCGTGGTCTTCGGCGGCGACGGCCAGTTCGACCAGCTCGCGCGGTGCGAATTGTTCGGCGGACGCCTTGTATCCGAGTTTCAGTTCAGCCACCTGTTCTTTGTACTCCTCGTGGGGTGCGCGACGGCGCCGAGCCGGGCGCAGCGGGTCGCCACGTATCAGATTTACACTCTCGGGCATGGGACGGGTGCCGACTCTTGTTCAGGTCACCGACACCGTGCACCTCGCCCGAGGCGAGGCCGTCAACTGGACGCTGGTCGCCGACGGCACCGGAGTCATGATGATCGACGCCGGCTACCCCGGTGATCGGGCGGGCGTGCTGGCCTCGCTGCGCCAGCTCGGCTACCACGCCGGCGACGTGCGCGCCATCCTGCTGACGCACGCGCACATCGACCACCTGGGCTCGGCGATCTGGTTCGCCAACGAACACCGGACCCCGGTGTACTGCCACCCCGACGAAGTGGGCCACGCCAAGCGCGAATATCTGGAACAGGCTTCGGTTTTCGATGTGGCCCTGCGTATCTGGCGGCCACGGTGGGCGGCCTGGGGGCTGCACGTGGCGCGCAGCGGGGGCCTGATCCGCGACGGCATCCCGTCGGCGCGGCCGTTGACCGCCGAGACGGCCGCCACGCTGCCCGGCCAGCCGATCGCCATTCCCACCCACGGGCATACCGGCGGCCACTGTTCCTACCTCGTCGACGGCGTCCTGGCCAGCGGTGACGCCCTGATCACCGGCCACCCGCTGCTTCGCCATCGCGGGCCACAGCTGCTGCCGGCGATGTTCAGCCACCGACAGCAGGACTGCCTGCGCAGCCTGAAGGCACTGGCGTTGCTGGACACCGACGTGCTGTTGCCCGGCCACGGCGACGTGTGGCGCGGCCCGATCCGCGAGGCTGCCCGGCAGGCACTGGCGCTGGAGAGCCCGTAGTCAGTCCCCCCACAGCCGCCCCCGCCGTCCGAAGCATGCCATTGCACCGCCGATTGGCACCGGAGGGTGCGCAGGGGCCGACGAGCCCGCGCAGTCGGCGCAGTCGGCGACGAAACGCTGGCGCAACCGCAGCAGCGGTCCGGGCGCCCACCAGTTCAGGCCACCGAACAGATGCATGAAGGCCGGCACCAGCAGCATCCGCACCAACGTCGCGTCAACCAGAACCGCAAGCGTCAGCCCCGCGCCGAACATCCTCATGAATGCCACGTCGGCGGTCATCAGCGCGGCGAACGAGATCGACATCAACAGCGCTGCCGCGGTGATGACGCGACCGGTGTGCGCGACGCCCAACGCGACGCTCTCGTCGTTGGCGGCTCGTGTTCGGGAAGAGCCCAGCCAGTATTCGCGGATGCGCGAGATCAAGAAGACCTCGTAGTCCATGGACAACCCGAATGCGATACAGAACATCATCGCCGGAATGGTGGCCACCAGCGTGCCGCTCGGTGTGGTGCCCAATGCCCCGAGGTGGCCGTCCTGGAAAATCCATACCAGCGCGCCGAAAGCCGCGGTGAGCGAAAGAATATTGAGCAGAACCGCTTTGATCGACAGCACCACGCTGCCGGTCAGCATGAAAAGCAACACCAGGGTGACCACGGCGATGAAACCGAACACCATCGGCAGCCGTGATGTGATCGCAGTGACAGAGTCCCGGTTGGTCTGCGCGTTTCCGGTCATCAGCACCGGCAGGCGACCCGGGGGCACGACCGAATGCAAGCGGTCCAACTGATTTTCCGAATCGCGCGAGTACAGCGGTGCGGTGGTGCTCACCGTCAGGAATGCGCTGCCGTCGACCAGCCCGGCCGGCCCCGAGGGCGGGCCCTTGCGCGCACCGGCGACGAACGTGCCGGTCGGGGACGACACCGCCGCAACGTCGGTCACCCGTGACAGCTGTGCGGCATAGGTGTCGAGCTCTGGCTTCGCCGGCTCCGTGATCACGGGTATGACGACCGTGACTCCCGTTGCCGAATCCGCCCCGAATTTGCTGCGGACCGCCTCACTCACCGATCGTGCCGACGCCGATGCCGGCAGCACCCGCTCGTCGGGATTTCCCCATTTGACATGCAAAAACGGCACCACCAGCACGAGCAGGAGAATCATGATCGCCCCGCCGACCGGAACGGCACGCCGGATGGCGAATCTGGCCGTGCGGTACCAGAAGTCTTGGGTGATCGGCCGCGGCGAAGGCTCGGGGCGGCGGGACAACCGACGCAGGAAGTGCCGGACGTTGAGTGAGTCGATTCGATCCCCCAGCACGACGATCACCGCCGGCGCCACCACCACCGCCGCCAAGGCGGACAAGGCCACCACCGCGATGCCGGCGTAGGCGAACGACTTCAGGAAGTACACCGGGAACAGCACCATCGGCACCAGGGCCAGGGCCACGGTCATCGCCGAGAACAGCACCGTGCGACCCGCTGTCGCCATGCTGCGGACCAGCGCGACGTCGCGTCCACGACCGTCGGCCAGTTCGTCGCGATAACGGCTGATGATCAGCAAGGTGTAGTCGATTGCCAGTGCCATCCCCAACGCGGCCGCCACGTTGAGAGCGAAGATCGACACGTTGGTGACCAGTGCCAGCGCTCGCAACACCGCGAGCGAGCCCACGATCGCAAACCCTGCCACGGTCATGGGCACCGCCGCCGCCAACAGACCACCGAAGACCCATACCAGCGCGATGAAGCTTGCCGGTATCGCGATGGATTCCATTCGCAGCAAGTCATTTTCGGTTCGCTGCGTGATCTGCGCGTAGAGCACGGCGGGGCCGCCGGCACGGACCGTCACCCCGCCGCGGTCGTGCGCCAGCCGGTCGGCCAGCGCTTGGGCATGCCGGGGTGCGCTGTTCTCGTCGCCGTTGAGCCAGGCCACGACCAGCGCGGACTTTCCATCCCCACTGACCGTCCCCGGCGGCGGCGTCGGCGCATCCCAGGGCGACGCGACCTGCGTGACAAACGGCGATTTGGCGAGCTGGCTCACGATGTCGGTGCCCACCGACCGCGCGGGGCCGTCTGTGACACCGCCGTCCGAACTCACCAGGATCGTCATCTCCAACTCGCCCCGGTGGAACTTCTGGGCGAGCAGCGCTGCGGCACGGGCGGATTCGGATGCCGGGTCGACCATCCCGCCACCGGACAGGCTGCTCGCCGCCGGCAGGCCGAAGACTGCAGCGGCGGCCACGAGGATGACCGCGGCCGCGATGACGCGTCGCGGAGAGGCCAGCGCCATGCGGGCAAGTGCCGTGAACGGGTCGCGCCTGCGGCGGTGACGCCCGGTCGCGCGTTGCGTCACCGGTCTGGGCATCGTGGTCGTCATTGCGAACGCACCCCGCACGCGCCCGCGAGGTCGGACAATGCGTCACGAACCGGATCGCTGATGGGCATGTCCGCCAGATATTTTCGCGCGGATGCGAGCCTGCACGCGACCATGTCCTCGATTCTCTCCAAGGCACCGGTTGCAATGATCAGCGTTCTCCAGCGGTCGAGTGCGGACTCGTCGAGCTCTTCGGTGTGCATCAGTGCGACGAGCTCTCGTCTGGTCGGTGCATCCGCGAGCTCGTAGGCGCTGACCACCACGCTGGTCGCCTTGCGTTCGAGCAGGTCTCCGCTGTTGGGTTTGCCCGTTTCGGCCGGCGCGCCGAACACCCCGAGCACGTCGTCGCGCAGCTGGAAAGCCTCGCCGACGGCGGCGCCGTAGCGGCCCAGTTGCGCCAGCAGCGAATCGCCGCAGCCTGCCATTGCCGCCCCGATTTCCAGGGGGCGGCGCACCGTGTAGTTGCCGGACTTGCGGCGAGCCACGTCCAGCACGGCTTCCAGCGAGGGCAGTTGGCGGACATCGATCACCAAGTCGGCGAATTGGCCGACAGCCAACTCGGTGCGCATGGCGTCATAGCGCGGCCACGCCCCCTGCAGACGGCGTGATTCGATGCCGCTTTCGCGCAGCATCTGCGCTGCCCAGATCAAGCAGAGGTCACCCAGCAGGATGGCCGCCGACTCGCCGAATCGACGCGAACCGGACAGTCCGCGTTCGCGATGCCACCGCTCGAGTCGCAGGTGCACTGCCGGACGGCCTCGCCGCTCGTCCGAATCGTCCATGACGTCGTCTTGGAGGAGCGCGAACGCGTGCAACAACTCAAGGCTCGCTGCCGCCTTCAGGGCCGCGCCACTGGGCGGGGCGCCGCACAGCCAGCCCAGATACATGAACGTGGACCGCAGGCATTTGCCGCCGGACACGAACTCGGCCAGGATCTCGCCTACCTCGTCAAGGCCCGCGACCACGAGGTCGGCGGTGTGCACCTTCACGAACTCGCCGACCACATCGAGCACCGCCGAGCGCAAGCCTGACCGCCACTCGGCGTGTCCGGCGGCAGGCGGCCACGAACAGGGCTGCCCGGCCGACAGGCCCGCAGGAGGCGCCGGTGACAGCACGCGCGTGTCGTCCACGGCGGCCAAGACACTCGTGGCCGGCTGCCCATTAGACCGGATAGGACTCACGTGCCCACACTCCTCCCCACAACGCTTTGATCACCAAATGGTCACGACGCTACGCCCGTGAAAGTTCAAGCATCGGGGTAATCGGTAAGTTAATTGACTATTAACTTACTTAAGCAATGGTCACGGGGTTATTGCTCAAGGAGTCGAGCCCCTGCGGCGGTTGGCATCGCCACCCGGCGCCAGAATCGCCGGCCCTGCAACTCTGCACACCGGCGTCCCCGCAGCGCCGTCGGTCAGCGATCCGCGTCGCGCGGCCGGGCCAGCCTCACCGCGGCCCGCCAGCCCAACAACAGCACCGCGGTGACCGAGGCGGCGACCACCACGAAGCTCGCGGCAACGCCGGCCGACGTGACCTTGCGCAACACCATGCCTACCACGACGGTCGACAACCACACGACGACCCCGGTGGGCATCACCGCCGTGGGTCGCCGCCAGCCGCGCGACGCCACCCACCCCACGACAGTGCCGGTGAGGAAAGGCCACGCCGTGGTGGCCACGCCTGTCACGGTGATGCCCTCGTCGTGGCTGCGGCGCCCGAGGGCGCAGAACACCAGCACACCGACGACGTCTACGACCAGGTAAGCCAGCCGCCGCATGCAGCGAGACTACCCGGCCGGGCCGTCACCCTTGACCGCGTTGCCGCGGTGAACCTAGATTCGTCGGAAATGAACAGCTATTCACAGAGCGGGATCGCGGTGGTGACCGGCGCCGGGTCGGGCATCGGCAGGGCGATCGCACTGGCCTTGGCCGCCCGCGGCAACCGCGTCGTCGCTGCCGACCTCGACGAGGCGGCCGCGGCGGCGACCGCCGAGCAGCACCCCGATCTGATCATCGCGCTGCCGGTCGATGTCGCCGATCCCGCCCGCGTAGACATCCTGCGCGACCGCACCCATCGCGAAGCAGGCGTGCCCAGCATCGTCGTCAACGCCGCCGGATGGGACCGAACCGACCAATTCCTCAATGCCACACCAGAATTCGCAGCCAAGGTAGTGGCGATCAATTACCTCGGACCGGTGCACGTGTGCTCGGCGTTCTTACCGGGCATGATCGAGACGGGTTCCGGCGGGCGGGTGGTCAACGTCGCCAGTGACGCCGGCCGCGTCGGCAGCGCGGGCGAGTCGATCTACTCCGGCGCCAAGGGCGGGGTGATCGCGCTGACCAAGTCGTTGGCCCGAGAGATGGCCCGCCACCAGGTCACGGTGAACTGCGTGTGCCCCGGCCCCACCGACACCCCGCTGTTCCACGCGCAACCCGACAAACTCAAAGAGGCCCTGGTCAAAGCGATCCCGTTCCGCCGCCTGGCCCGGCCCGACGAGGTCGCCGCTCCGGTGCTGTTCTTCGCCTCCGAGGCGGCGTCGTTCATCACCGGACAGGTGATCAGCGTGAGCGGTGGACTGACGATGGCCGGCTAGTGGCAGGCTGAGCCGCATGAGCATTCAGACACCGCCCCCCTTCGACCGCGACGACCCGCTGGCCTTGGACGCGTCGTTGTCCAGCGACGAGATCGCCGTGCGCGACACCGTCAGGAAGTTCTGCGCCGAGCACGTCACCCCGTACGTCGCCGACTGGTTCGAGGCCGGGGACCTGCCCGTCGTGCGGGAGCTGGCCAAGCAGTTCGGCGCGCTTGGCCTGCTCGGGATGCACCTGCACGGCTACGGGTGCGGCGGCGCCTCGGCCGTGCACTACGGCCTGGCCTGCACCGAGCTGGAGGCCGCCGACTCCGGCATCCGGTCGATGGTGTCGGTGCAGGGCTCGCTGGCGATGTTCGCGATCTGGAAGTTCGGCTCAGAGGAGCACAAGCAACAGTGGCTGCCTGGCATGGCCGCCGGCGAGCTGCTCGGCTGCTTCGGGTTGACCGAGCCCGACGCCGGGTCCGACCCGGGCGCCATGAAAACCCGTGCTCGCCAGGATGGCTCGGATTGGGTGCTGAATGGGCGCAAGATGTGGATCACCAACGGCTCGGTCGCCGACGTCGCGGTCGTGTGGGCCGCCACCGACGACGGGATCCGGGGCTTTCTGGTCCCCACCGACGCCCCAGGGTTCGCCGCCAACACCATCCACCACAAGTTGTCGCTGCGGGCCTCGATCACCAGCGAGTTGGTACTCGACGACGTCCGGCTGCCCGCCGACGCGATGCTGCCCGGGATCAAGGGACTGCGCGGTCCGCTGTCGTGCCTGTCGGAGGCGCGCTACGGGATCATCTGGGGATCGATGGGTGCGGCACGCTCGGCGTGGCAGTCCGCCCTGGACTACGCCACCCAGCGCACCCAGTTCGGCCGCCCGATCGCCGGGTTCCAGCTGACCCAGGCCAAGCTCGCCGACATGGCGCTCGAGCTGCACAAGGGGCAGCTGCTCTCGCTGCACCTGGGACGGCTGAAGGACAGCGTCGGCCTGCGCCCCGAGCAGGTCAGCTTCGGCAAGCTCAACAACACCCGCGAGGCGATCAAGATCTGCCGCACCGCGCGAACCATCTTGGGAGGCAACGGAATATCGCTTGAGTACCCGGTGATCAGGCACATGGTCAACCTCGAATCGGTGCTTACCTACGAGGGCACGGCCGAGATGCACCAGCTCGTGCTCGGCCAGGCCTTCACCGGCACCGACGCCTTCCGCTGACTCCGAGGACCCACATGGCAGCCCTGGAATACACCCCCGAGCACCACCAGTTCCGCGCGCTGGTAAGCGATTTCGTGCGAAAGACCGTCGTCCCCAACCACGAGCGCTGGGAGCGCGACGGCCAATGGGGCCGGTCGCTGTTCAGCGAGGCCGGAAAGCTTGGGCTGCTCGGGTTTTCCGTACCGGAGCAGTTCGGCGGCGCGGGCGTTGACGACTTCCGCTACAACGCGATCGTCATCGACGAGCTGCAGCGGGCCGGGGCGGCCGCCGAGTCGATCGCCATCTCGCTGCAGAACGACATCGTGCTGCCCTATCTCACCGACCTCACCACATCCGAGCAGCAGCAGCGCTGGCTGCCCGGGGTGGTGACCGGGGAAACCGTGCTCGGGATCGCGATGACCGAACCCGGCGCCGGCAGCGACCTGGCCGGCATCCGGACGTCGGCGACCCGTGACGGGGACTGCTACGTCGTCAATGGCGCCAAGACGTTCATCTCCAACGGCCAGTGCGGCGACCTGTTCGTCATCGCTGTGCGCACCTCCCCGGATCGGCACAAGGGCCTGTCGCTGCTGGTGGCCGACGCCGACACACCGGGCTTCTGCCGCGGCCGCAACCTGGAGAAGATCGGCCTGCACGCCCAGGACACCAGCGAACTGACGTTCACCGACATGCGCGTACCCGCCGCCAACCTGCTGGGCGCGGAGGGCGCGGGTTTCTACCAACTGGTGGGCAATCTGCCGCAGGAGCGGCTCGCTCTGGGGGTAGGCGCCGTCGCAGCCGCTGAGGGCGTGTTGGCCCAGACACTGGACTATGTCCGTGACCGCACGGCGTTCGGCTCACCGATCTCCAGCTTCCAGCACAGCCAGTTCGTGCTCGCCGAACTGGCCACAGAAATCGACATCGCCCGAACATTTCTCGACGACTGCCTGGCCGAGCACCTCGACGGCACGCTGACCGCCGCGCGGGCCGCGAAGCTCAAATGGTGGACCAGCGATTTGCAGGTGCGCACCGCCGACCGTTGCCTGCAGTTGCACGGCGGATACGGCTACATGCGCGAGTACGCGGTGTCGCGCGCGTTCGTCGACGCCCGCATCCAGACCATCTACGGCGGCACCAACGAGATCATGAAGACGATCATCGCCAAGGACTTGGGTATCTGAAGGCGTCTCATGGCGGTCGACTACAGCGAGCTTCCCGCCGGGGAAGCGGTGCGCGCGGCGCGGGCCAGCTCGCGTCGCCGCCAGCTGCTCGACGCCGCGGTCACGGTCATGGGCCGCAGCGGTTTTCACCAGATGTCCATGCAGGACCTGGCCCGCGAGGCCAAAGTCAGCGTGGGCCTGATCTACAGGTACTTCGGCGGCAAGGAAGACCTGCTGCTGGCCACGATCGTGCGGATTCTGGACGTGTTCCGCGACCAGTTGGCGCCGGTGATGTCCGCCGCCGGCGACGACGTCGTCGACCAGTTGACCGCCGGCATCCGCCGCTATGTCGAGATCGTCGACGAGAACCTCGACGGGGTGGTGCTGACCTACCGGGAGAGCCGAACCCTGGGGCCCGCCGGGCGCGCGCAGATCAAGGAGCTCGAGATCGCCAGCGCGGCACCGCTGCGCGCGTCCATCGAGAGCGGGATCGCCGCCGGCGTGTTCCACGACGTCGACGTCGACCTCGCGGTGTTCGACATCGTGCTGATCGCCCACGGCTGGGCGCTCAAGCACTGGCACTTCGGCCCGATCTACACCGTCGACGAATACATCCGGCTGCAAACCCGCCACGTGCTCAACGCGCTGCTCGTCGGGGAGGCACAATCGTGGGCGTGATGAGCTCTCGGACCGTTGCCGTTCTCGCCGCGTCGATACTGATCGCTGTCGCCGGCCCGGGCGCGGCGCATGCCGATCCCACCGCCACGCTGCCCCCGCTGACCTCCGGCGGCGGGCCGATCATCGGCGGCGGCGCCAGCGCCGGGATCGCGAAGCAACTGATCGACCTGGCCAAGCCGGACATCCAGCAGGGCGACGGCACGGATGCCGCCAATTTCATCAGCGCCGCCGCCTCGGTCACCGACCAGGAGCTGGCGGCCCCGTTCAGCCTGCTGCACCGGGCGCTGTCGTGCCAGAAGGACAACGCCGGGTTCGGTGCGCGGGCCTACCGACGCGCCGACGGCACGTGGGGCGGCGCAATGCTGGTCGCCGCCAAGAGCAACGTCTCGAACGGCTCGAGCGGCGGCTCGAACGGCTTGAACGACGCCAGCGTCGCGGCGTTCAAGCAGTGCGTCATGACCAACTGGCGCCGGGCCAGCGCGGGCGGGGAACACACGATGTGCAACGGCAGTTGGGAGACCCCGACCAACGGCGACCTGCGCAAGGTCGAGACCTACTACATCCTGCTCGCCGGCACCTCCGCCGACTTCTGCGTCGACCTCAACGACACGCTCAAGGACAACGCCCGTGGGTGGCCGTGATCGAGGATGAGATATCCAGCCAGTCGACCGTCCTCCCTGAACTGATGCACTAGCATCAGATGCATGCGCACCACACTGTCACTCGATGATGACGTGCTGCTCGCGGTCAAGGAACGCGCGCGCCGCGAGAATCGCACGGCAGGCGAGGTTTTGTCCGATCTTGCCCGGCAGGCGCTGACGCAACAACAAAACTCCGATCCTGGCACGGGAACGGAAAGCTTCCACGGCTTCGAGCCCTTCGGGCACCGGGGGCCGGCGGTGTCCAATGCCCTTGTCGACCGGCTGCGTGACGAGGAAGCCGTGTGACGCGCGCCCTGCTGGATGTCAATGTCCTGATCGCATTGCTCGACAGCGATCATGTCGATCACCATCGTGTTCGCCGATGGATCGACGCCGAGATCGTCCATGGCTGGGCCTCATGTGCACTCACGCAAAACGGCTTCGTTCGAATCATCAGCCAGCCGCGATATCCCAGCCCCGTTCCTCCTTCACGGGCCATCGCCACATTGGCGCGGGCCGCGTCGACCGAACATCACGAGTACTGGCCATGTTCGGTCAGCCTGCTCGATGACGAGCTCATCGACCGCTCACGGTTGCACGGGCACCGTCAGGTGACCGACGCTTATCTACTGGCCCTGGCGACCGCCAATGGCGGCCGGTTCGCGACTCTGGACCAGTCCATACCCCTCGACGCTGTCCGGCACGCCGACACGCACAACCTGACGCTGATCTGATTTCGCCCTTCGGGCACCCCTGGTGCACCGGCACCGCGCCGTCTGGCCGGGAACGCAGTTCGTGCCACACATGCGAAACAAGCACCGCACCAAGGTTAAATGTCTGTGCTGTTGCGGTCCAAAGTCGTCAATAAAGCTGCTGGTAGAACCACTGGTGCGCACATGGGGCGTTGTTGAGGACATCTGAGGTCACCCACTTAAGTGGGACCAATGGTCGATTCTGAAGAGTGGGGCGGGCCGACGGAGTTACTGCGTGCACGAACCAGCGACGCTCCTATGTGCGTTCCAGCCGAACCGATACGCTGGTTGTATGTCGCGCCTCGACCGGATTACCTCCGACCCGGCTATCTGCCACGGGAAACCGGTGGTTCGGGGGCTACGGTACCCGGTCACCGACCTGCTTGACCTTCTCGCCTCCGGCATGACCATCGAAGACGTTCTGGCAGACTACTCCGATCTCGAACGGGAAGATCTGCTTGCCGCGTTGGAGTTTGGAGCGCTGGCTACTGGTCATCACAAGGTTCTGCCATTCGATGCGGCGTGACCCGATGGGCACCGCATGAGGTTTCTCATTGATGCTCAGCTCCCCCAACGCTCGCACAACTCTTACAGGGATCGGGCTACGATGCCATCCACGTGTCGGCGCTACCGGCGGGCAACAGCACCAAGGACGCGGAAGTTGCCCGCGTCGCTGATGACGACGAGCGGGTACTTGTCACCAAGGACCGAGACTTCCGAGAGAGCCATCTGCTCGCGCGCAAGCCACGCGCGTTGCTCATCGTGACGACAGGAAACATCACGAACCGCGAACTGCGGGCGTTGTTTCAGAAGCATCTTGAGGCCATAGTCGACTTTCTTAGCGGTGCCGCGTTGGTGGAACTCGCCCACGACCGCCTTATCGCACACTCTGGCGAGCCGCCCAGTCCGTAGCCGGGGGGTAGATTCACGACTTGTCACCAAGCTCAGGTGTCTCTGTCGCTTTGACCGTGAGTCCTTGACAAAATGGCTGGTGAAAGCTTCGACGGGCGCATGGGGTGTTGTTTGAGACATGCGAGGTGGGCCAGACATGTCTG
>NZ_JBYCLC010000116.1:0-1974 GCF_057473685.1 Mycobacterium sp. TH-M116
GCCCGAGGCCGTATCCGGACCCGCGCTGCCCGCGACTCTCTTCCGCCACTTAATTCACCATCCGGTCTGTTGACACGCTCTGGGGATCCGCGGTACCTGCGCGCGAATCCCATCGACAACCGTAAGCCACCCGCACGGACCTCGCCACGCTTGCGTTGTGTCCGCTCACCTGGACTACTCTCACGACGCGCCTCGTACCAGCCTCATAGCAAGAGCCCGAGAGAAAATTCCGCCAGCTGTGTCCGGACCGGGTTCGCGCACGGTGCCGACAGCGACGTGCATCACTGAGCTGGCACTTTCCGCTCCCCCACCCGATCCCCGGCCGGAATATTCGCGTCTCCAGAGGGAATGGTAGCTGCGGATCGCCGACTCGTCCTGTATCGCGTCGACTTCCGCGCAGGAAGACGGAGCCGAGTTGCGCGATCGCGCCCTCACGCGGGCTCCGGCACGACGGCGACCGAGGCATCCCCACCGAGGCATCCCCGGGGAAAGTCCCAGGGAAGGATGGTCGGCATGACCGAGCATGCGCCGTCCCTTGTCGAGCTGGCCAGGCGTTTCGGTGTCGCCACCGAGTACCAGGACTGGACCGGGCGACAGGTGCCAGTTCCGACGAGCACACTGGTCGCAGTCCTGGCGGCGTTGGGCGTGGCCGCGAACACCGAGCAGGAGCGCAACCTCGCCCTGGTTGCGCACCTGCGGTCGTACTGGACCCGGCGTATGCCGGCGACCCTCGTCGGGCGCAGCGGTGACCAGATCCGATTCTGGGTCCACGTGACTCACGGGGACCCGGCCGAGGTGTGGTTGCAACTCGAGGACGGGACCGCGCGCAGCGGGATCCGGCAGGTCGACAACTTCACCCCGCCGTTCGACCTGGACGGCCGCTGGGTCGGCGAGGCCAGCTTCGTGGTGCCGGGCGACCTGCCGCTGGGCTACCACCGGGTGCATCTGAAATCCGGGGACGCCGAGGACAGCACCGCGCTCATCGTGACGCCGGACTGGCTCGGCTTTCCCGAACGGCTCGCCGCCCGCCGCGCCTGGGGCCTTGCCACCCAGCTCTACAGCGTGCGATCGCGCCAGTCATGGGGCGTCGGGGACCTCACCGATCTGATGGACCTGGCGGTGTGGTCGGCGTGCCGCCACGGGGCCGACTACGTGCTCGTCAATCCGCTGCATGCGGCGGCCCCCACGCTCCCCATGGAGCCGTCGCCCTACCTGCCGACGTCACGGCGTTTCGTCAACCCGCTCTACCTTCGCGTCGAGGCGATCCCCGAGTTCGCCGAGCTGAGCAAGCGCGGCCGGGTGCGACAACTGCGCTCCGATGTGCAGCGCCGAGCCGTCCGCGTCGACGCGATCGACCGCGACCGGGCCTGGGCCGCCAAGCGCGCCGCGCTCGATTTGGTGCACCGAGTCCCCCGGTCGGCGGGCCGCGATCTGGCGTACGCGAGCTTCCGGGAGCGCGAGGGCCGCGCACTCGACGACTTCGCCACGTATTGCGCGCTGGCCGAGAGATATGGCGCCGACTGGCATCGGTGGCCCGACTCCCTGCGGCATCCCGGTGCCGCGGGCGTCGCCAGGTTCGCCGAGAAGCACCCGGACGCCGTCGACTTCCACCGCTGGATGCAGTGGCAGCTCGATGAGCAGCTCGCGGCGGCGCAGTCACAAGCGGTGCGGGCCGGGATGGCTCTCGGCGTCATGCACGATCTGGCAGTCGGCGTGCATCCCAACGGCGCCGACGCATGGGCCCTGCAGGACGCGATGGCTTCGGGCGTGACCGCCGGTGCGCCGCCGGACGAGTTCAACCAGCTCGGTCAGGACTGGTCCCAGCCACCCTGGCGGCCGGACCAGCTGGAGCAGCAGGAGTACGAGCCGTTCCGCGCGCTGATCCAGGCGGTGTTGCGGCATGCCGGCGGCGTGCGGATCGATCACATCATCGGGCTGTTCCGGCTGTGGTGGATCCCCGCCGGCGCCCCGCCC
>NZ_JBYCLC010000117.1:0-4883 GCF_057473685.1 Mycobacterium sp. TH-M116
ACCGACGAGGACGTCGATGCATGCGACGGGGGTGTCGGGCCCGTGGTGGCCACCCCGATCATGTGCTGGCTGCGCGGCGTGGAAAGCGCGGGGAGCCCGATCGGTCAGTTCAACCAGACGGTGCTGGTCCAGGCCCCCGTGGGGGTGACCGAGTCCGATGCGGTGGCGGTTGTGCAGGCCGTGCTGGACCGGCACGCGATGCTGCGGCTGCGTGTCGACGAGGACGCCGGCGCCTGGTCGTTGATGGTGCCCGAACCCGGGTCGGTCGATGCCCGCGATTGCCTGCGGACCGTGGACGTCTTGTCCGATGCGGCGGTCGTCGAGGCGCGGTCGCGGTTGGACCCGGCGGGCGGGGTGATGCTGAGCGCGCTGTGGGTGCCCTCCACGGCCCAGCTGCTGGTGATCGCGCACCATCTGGCCGTCGACGGGGTGTCGTGGCGGATCCTGGTGGAAGACCTCAACCTCGCCTGGGCCCAGCTTCGTGCCGGCCAGCAGGTGGTGTTGCCGGCCGGTGGGACGTCGTTTGCGCGGTGGGCGTCGCTGCTGGCCGAGCACGCGCACCACCCGCACGTCGTGGAGCAGGCGACCGCGTGGCAACGGGTGGCCGCGACCGCGGCGGCGCTTCCGGCGGTGCGACCCGCGGTGGACACGTTTGCCACCGCCGGGAACTTGTCGGCAGAGCTGGACGCCGAGACCACCCGCATGCTGCTCGGGGAGGTGCCGGCGGCGTTTCACGCCGGCGTTCACGACATCTTGTTGATCGCCTTCGCCGTGGCGGTGGCCGAGTTCGTGGGCACCGATTCGCCGATCGGCATCGACGTGGAGAGTCACGGGCGCGACGAGGACTGGGCGCCCGCGAAAGAACGTGTCGACCTGTCGCGGACGGTGGGCTGGTTCACCACCAAATACCCGGTGGCGTTGAACGTGGGCGGACTGGACTGGCCCCAGGTGGTGGCCGGCGACCCCGGGCTGGGGACAGTGGTCAAAGATGCCAAGGAGCAACTCCGGGCCCTGCCGGACGGTCTGACCTACGGTCTGTTGCGTTACCTGAACCCCGACGTCGATCTGGGCGGGGCCGATCCGCCGATCGGGTTCAACTATCTGGGGCGCCTGGGCGCCCCCGCCGAGGTCTCCGGTGACGTCTGGGAAATCCGGCAGGACGGCTGGTCGGTCACCGGCGCCGCCGCGGCCATCCCGATGCCGCTGATGCACAGCGTCGAGCTCAACGCCGGCACGGTGGACACCGACGCCGGCCCGCAGTTGCGCGCCGGGTGGACCTGGGCACCCTCGGCCCTGAACCACGATCAGGTCAGCAGGCTGAACAGGTTGTGGTTCGACGCGCTGGCCGGCATCTGCGCGCACGTGCGCGGCGGCGGGGGCGGGCTGACTCCTTCTGACATCGCTGTTGGTCTCAGTCAGCAACAGATCGACGAGCTTGCGCGGCAATATGCGGATAGCTGACGTTCTGCCGCTGACCCCCTTGCAGCGGGGGTTGCTGTTTCACGCCACCGCCCAGGACGGCGACGATGTGTACGCGGTGCAGCTCGACATCACCTTGAGTGGGTGGGTCGATCAGCACCGCCTGCGTGACGCCGTGCACACCGTGGTGACCCGGCATCCTAACCTGGCGGCGCGATTCTCCGACAAGTTCGACCAGCCGGTGCAGATCATCCCCGCCGATCCCGTCGTGCCCTGGCGGTATGTCGATCTGAGCGCGGACACTTCGCAGGAGGACCGCGACGAACAGATTCGGCAGGAGTGCGCCGCCGAACGCGCCGCGGTCCGCAACCTCGCCGACCAGCCGGCTTTTCGCGCCGCGCTGATCCGCACCGCGGAAGATCAGCACCGCTTTGTGCTGACGAATCACCACATCGTGCTCGACGGGTGGTCACTGCCGATCCTGCTGGGGGAGATATTCGCCGGCTACTACGGGCAGCGCCTGCCCGCGCCCGCGTCGTATCGCAGGTTCGTCGCCTGGCTGGCGGGACGCGACCTTGATGCCGCCCGCGCGGCCTGGGGTGAAGTGTTGGCCGGTTTCGACACGCCCACGCTGGTAGGTCCGCCAGGGCGGTTGCGGATGGGACGGCGAGGTGTCGCGTCGTTCCGGGTGCCCGAGCAGACCACCCGGGCGTGTGGCGAGCTGGCCCGCTCGCGCCACACCACCATCAGCACCGCGCTGCAGGCCGCCTGGGCGCAACTGCTGACGTGGCTGACCGGCCGGCATGACGTCGCCTTCGGCACGACCGTGTCGGGAAGGCCCGACGAAGTGCCCGGCGCGGACTCGATGGTGGGCCTGTTCATCAACACGGTGCCGGTGCGTGCGCACATCACCGCGGCAACCACCACCGCCGAATTGCTCGACCAGCTGCAAAGCGCCCACAACCGCACACTCGAGCACCAGCATCTGGCGCTCAGCGAGATCCACCGCGTCGTCGGTCAGGAACACCTGTTCGACACCTTCTTCGTGTACGAGAACTACCCGCTCGACACCGCCGCGTTGTCGGGCGGGGACGGGTTGGCCGTCACCGGGTTCGCCCACCGCGAATTCAACCACTACCCGCTCGCGATCCAGGCCGTGCCGGGCGATGAGCTGGGCCTTCGCGTCGAATTCGACACCGAGATCTTCGACGTCAGCGATATCGAGACGCTGATCGCGCGCTTTGAACGGGTACTGGTGGCGATGGCTGCGGATCCGCAGCGCCGGTTGTCGTCGATGGATCTGCTCGATGCCGCTGAGCACGCCCGGCTGGACGGGTGGGGCAATCGCGCGGCGCTGAGCCGGCCGGTGTCGACTGCGTCGATCCCGGCGGTGTTCGCCGCGCAGGTGGCGCGCACACCCGATGCGGTGGCGGTGAGCTGCGGCGGCGGATCCCTGACGTACCGGGGTCTGGATGAGGCGGCCAACCGGTGGGCCCATCTGCTGTCCGCCCGGGGGGTCGGGCCGGGGCAGCGCGTGGCGTTGCTCTTGCCGCGTTCGGTCGAGGCGGTCGTGGCGATCATGGGGGTGCTGAAGACGGGCGCGGCCTACGTCCCGATCGACCCGTCGGTGCCGGAGGCGCGGATGGGGTTCGTGCTCGGCGATGCCGCGCCGGCCGCCGCCATCACGACTGCCGAATTACGGCCCCGCGTGCACGGGCGCGACCTGTTGGTCATCGACGTCGATGACCCCGCTGTCGACAGCGAGCCCGGTACCGGATTGCCGGCGCCGGCCCCCGATGACATCGCCTACCTCATCTACACCTCCGGGACGACCGGCACCCCGAAGGGGGTGGCCATCCCGCATCGCAACGTGACCCGGTTGCTGGAGACGCTGGACGCCGACCTGGGGTTGGCGGGGCAGGTGTGGTCGCAGTGCCATTCCATGGCGTTCGACTTCTCGGTGTGGGAGATCTTCGGCGCGCTGCTGTACGGCGGCCGGGTGGTGGTGGTGCCCGACGCGGTGGTGCGCTCGCCGGAGGATCTGCACGCGGTGCTGGCCGCGGAGCGGGTCACCATGTTGAGCCAGACCCCGTCGGCCTTTTATGCGCTGCAGGCCGCCGATGCGGCGCGAGCCGGGCAAGGCCGGCAGCTCGAACTCGAGGCCGTGGTGTTCGGCGGCGAGGCGCTGGAACCCCAGCGGCTGTCGCCGTGGCTGGGGAGCCACCCGGGCTTGCCGCGGCTGATCAACATGTACGGGATCACCGAGACGACGGTGCACGCCTCGTTCCGGGAGATCCTGGCTGCCGACGTGGAGAGCACGGCGAGCCCGATCGGGGTGCCGCTGGCCCATCTCGGCTTCTTCGTGCTCGACGCCTGGTTGCGGCAGGTGCCGGTCGGTGTGGTGGGGGAGCTGTATGTGGCCGGGGCGGGGGTGGCCGCCGGGTATGTGGGCCGGGCCGGTCTGAGTGCGACGCGGTTTGTGGCGTGTCCGTTCGGGGAGCCGGGGGCGCGGATGTATCGCACCGGGGACCTGGTGTGGTGGGGTGCGGACGGTGAGCTGCGGTATGTGGGGCGCGCTGACGAGCAGGTCAAGATCCGCGGGTACCGCATCGAGCTGGGTGAGGTGCAGGCGGCGTTGGCCGCGCTGGACGGTGTCGGCCAAGCGGTCGTGATCGCCCGCGAGGACCGCCCGGGTGACAAGCGCCTGGTGGGGTATGTGACCGGCACCGCGGACCCGGCTTCGGCGCGTGCCGCGTTGGCTGAGCGGTTGCCCTCGTACATGGTGCCGTCGGCGGTGGTGGTCATCGATGCGGTGCCGCTGACGGTCAACGGCAAAATCGACACCCGCGCGCTGCCCGCACCCGAGTACCAAGACGGTGATCACTACCGCGCGCCGTCCACTGCGGTCGAGGAGATCCTGGCCGGCATCTATGCCAAAGTGCTGGGTGTGGAGCCGCCCCGGCTCGTCGGGGTCGACGACTCGTTCTTCGAGCTGGGCGGGGACTCGCTGTCGGCGATGCGCCTGATCGCCGCGGTCAACACCGCCCTGGATGCCGGTCTTTCGGTGGGCACCTTGTTCGAGGCGCCCACGATCGCCCAGCTGGCGCCCCGCATCGGCGGGGACGAGAGCCGGCTGGAGCCGCTGACAGCGGTGGAACGCCCCGCGGTGGTGCCGTTGTCGTTCGCCCAGAGCAGGTTGTGGTTCATCGACCAATTCCAGGGCCCCTCGCCGATCTACAACATGGCGGTGGCGCTGCGGCTCGACGGGCAGCTGGACGCCGACGCGCTGGGCGCGGCGCTGGCCGACGTCGTGGCCCGCCAGGAGACCCTGCGCACCTTGTTCGCTGCGCACGAGGGCGTGCCGCGCCAGCTGGTGGTGCCCGCCGAGCGGGCCGACTTCGGCTGGACCGTCGTGGATGCCACCGGATGGCCGGAAAGCCAACTGGCCGAGGCGATCGACACCG
>NZ_JBYCLC010000118.1:0-3538 GCF_057473685.1 Mycobacterium sp. TH-M116
ACGACATACCTGTCCTTCCACCGGTCATCACCGACCCAGCGGTCACGCGGAAGCATGACACCTGTCTGTCACGTCCACCTTAGGACCTTAGCGCCCCCGCAGGATGGCGTGGGCGCTTTTGAAAAGATAATGAGGCCGCAGAATTGCTGGTACGGTCGCGCGCCGGGCAGCGAGGATATTCAGACGGTACAACCAGCACCATGGGCACCAAAAGCACCAGATTTGGACCGACATTGATTGCCCACCAGAGACATCCAGGGAATGGCCGCGAACGGTGTTTGCCAGTGGACATCCACGCTCAACATCCGTGAGACACATCCGTGAGACCGCCATCCGCAGCCAATCCACCCAGTAGCCAATCCACCCAGTGAAATGTTGCACTAACTAATTACTCGTGGTGGTTGCCGGCCGTGCTTTCTCCGGGCTGTCACGGTGCGCGGCGCCGGAAACTCAGCCGGCGTTCCGCAACATCGGCCGAGCCATCGACGGCACCTCCACAACAGGCTTCACCTGAGCAAACAAATCGATCGCGGCGGCGATGGTGCGGTCCACCGAAGAGGCAAACTCCTCGAAAGTGATGCCGTCCCGGATCCACTGGGACCTGCGGGCCGAGACACCGACGCGCTGAGGGTCCGGGCAACCTTGCACGATCGCGGTGACTCCGCGGTTTTGCCGGTTCCACGTGTCGGCGAAGTCGGTCAGCCGGGGACGGTCGGCGACGGGGAAAGGCCGGGCGGGAGTGACACTGATGTTCACGACGTCGCCGAACGACGCGCAAACCTCGAGGCGGACATGAAGCCGGCCGGAGGCGGTGTTCGCGGCGCAGAAGTACTCGCCATCGTGGTCGCCCCGGAGGAAACGCAGCCCGCAGGTGTCCAGGTAGCGTTCGATGAGGTTCGCGCAGAGCAACTCACTGGTCATGAGATAGATACTGGGCCCCCCGGCTTTGTGGATCCTTTGCGCCGACCTAGCCAAAGCCCAAGAAGTTGTTGAGATTTTCCTGAGAGCGCGAGCCCGCGACGGCCGCACCTGGGACGCGCTCCCCGCGCCCACCGCCCTCACCCCCGAAGCGCGCCCTGGTCAGGCGCTCACGCGTCGACGGGGAGCCGCGCGACCTCGACCATCGCGGACGTGATCTGCGCGATGTCGGCGGGCGTGCAGATGTAGGGCGGCATGGCATAGATCAGGTTGCGGAACGGACGTAGCCAGACACCGCGGTCCAGCGCCGCCGCGGTGGCGGCGGCCAGCTCGACCGGCCGGTCGCATTCGATGACGCCGATCGCGCCGAATACCCGCACGTCGGTGACACGGGGTAGCGCCCGCGCCGGCTCGAGCCCGTGGGCCAGGCCGAAGCCGATCTCGGCGACCCGCGACCGCCAGTCCTGGCCCAGCAGCAGCTCGACACTGGCCACCGACACCGCGCAGGCCAGCGGATTAGCCATGAACGTGGGACCGTGCATCAGCGCACCCGCCTCCCCGGCGCTGATCGTGTCGGCGATGTCGCGGGTGCACAAGGTGGCGGCCATGCTCAGGTATCCCCCGGTCAGCGCTTTGCCGACGCACATGATGTCGGGGCTCACCCCGGCGTGGTCGGCGGCGAACAACTCCCCGGTGCGGCCGAAGCCGGTGGCGATCTCGTCGAACACCAGCAATACCTCATGGCGCCGGCACATCTGGTGCAGGTCGGACAGATAGCGGGGGTCGTGAAAGCGCATCCCGCCCGCGCCCTGCACGACGGGCTCGACGACCACGGCCGCCAGCTCGTGAGCGTGTTCGGCGAGCTGCTCCTCGAACGCCGCACTGTAGGCCGGGTCGTAGTGCCGCGGCACCTGCGGGGCGAACACCTGGCGGACGAGGATGTCGTTCCACAGCGCATGCATGCCGCCCTCGGGGTCGCAGACGCTCATCGGGGTGAAGGTGTCGCCGTGGTAGCCGCCGCGCCAGGTCATGAGCCGGTGTTTCCCGGGCCGCGCACGGCTGCGCCAGTACTGCAGCGCCATCTTCACCGCGACCTCGACCGACACCGACCCCGAGTCGCTGAAGAAGACCGTCTCCAGTCCTGCGGGCGTGATCTCCACCAGCAGCTGAGCCAGCCGAGCCGCGGGTTCGTGGGTCAGTCCGCCGAACATCACGTGGTTCAGCGCGCCGAGCTGGGTGGTCAGCGCCGCGTCCAGAACCGGGTGGCCGTGCCCGTGGATGGCGGTCCACCAGGAGCTCATCGCGTCCAGAGCCTCGGCCGGCCGTCCGTCGCGAATCAGCGTCAGCCTGGCACCGCGGGCGCCGACCGCCACGACGGGCGGCACAGCTTCCCTGCCGATGGTGCTGTAGGGGTGCCACAAGTGCGCGGCGTCGATCGCCGTGATTTCGCCGGGGGTCAACCGGGCTCTGGCCGCGGGCATAGAGATGCAGCGTAAAGCAGCCGGGTCGCACATTTCCCGGCCATCGGGAAGCATGGGAGGACATGGCCACGCCACATCAGCCCGAGGACCCCGGCCCGGCGAACCCCGCCACGTGGACGCCGGTCGACTACGACGAGGAAGCGCCCCGGGTGCTGCGGCTGAGGCTGGTCGCGTGGGACGTCATCAGCACCGTCACGCTGCTGATCCTGCTCCTGATCCTGGCCACCGAGACCACATGGCCGGTGCGGCTCTTCGGCTTCCTCGCCCACGTGTGCGAGGGGGATGAGTGTGGCGCGGTGCCCTTCGGGATCGATTTCTACATCCGACCGCTGGTGTGGGGCGGAATCGGCGCGGCCATTGCCGCCGCCGTCCTCGGTCCGGTGGTGTCGCTGTTGAAGGGCTGGTACATGTCCTTCTGGCCGGTGCTGTCGCTCACACTGCTCATGGTCGCCTCGGTGGCCGGCTTCATGCTCACCACCTTCAGCGAAAGCTACTGGCACTGAGGGGTCCCGCCCGTACGTTCGTCGGGCCCGTTCGCTGAGTTGCCGAGACTGCGGTGGCAGCGACGTCGAGGCGAAAAAGTAGCGCTGAACGCAGTCTCGACGCCGCCAGCCCAGACTCGGCACCAGCGGCGTCTGGTAACAACCCGGTCGCGTTCACGGGCGAGACCACCAATGCCCGCCGCGGCCCCACCGCGAGATCGAAATCACTACTGCGCATGCGGTTTTCGCTGGCCCAGTCACTGTCCGATCACGTTCCGGCAAATAATCCCGTGTGAGCCCCACCAGCTGTCACCCGACCCTGAATTCTGTTGTAAAAGTGTCTGTAGTGACTGGTGTGAATGAGGCGGTGCAGACGCAAGCGGCTGCATTCAATCAATCATTGATTCATTCACCCGCTCAGCTAGTTAGTTAGTTAGTTAGTTAGTTAGCTAGCTAACTAGCGTCATGCCGCGACGCGGGCCTCGACGGTGAGGCCTTCGAGCGAGTCATGCAAGCAATGGCGGCCGATGCGCGACGTCACCGCGCCGGAGCCGCTGAACCGGAAGGAACCCGCATGAAACGCCTTTACCTCTTCGCAACGGGCCTGGCCATGCTGGCCGGCGCGTTGCTCGCGCCGGCCGTGGCGAGCGCAGACCC
>NZ_JBYCLC010000119.1:0-17320 GCF_057473685.1 Mycobacterium sp. TH-M116
CCTACCAATCAACAGCCCCACCCCACGCACCCACCATCGATGTCAGCGAACTCGAAACCCGCATCGGCATCACACTGACGCAACGGCACGCCGCCTAGGCGAGGTCGAGGCGGCCCGTCAGCCGCGACCGGTGAGGTTTTCGACGTCGATGACCTCGCCGCGGTTGATGCTCACCCAGTCGCGCCCCTGCAGGTAGGGACGCAGACTGCGGCCGATGAGCTCCGCGTCGGCCGGGGCCTTGGGGCGCTGGAGCTCGTAGACGTGCGGCAGCTCGGCCATGCCGGTCACCACGGTCCACAGCTTCAGGGCATCCGGACCGGTCGGGGGATCGACCAGAACGGGGCCGAACAGGCACTGCCCGGACAGAAACAACGTCGGCACCCCGTAGCCGCCGGCGTCGACGACCCGTTGATGGTCGGCACGGACATCGTCGTGGGTGGTCGGGTCGGCCAGCGCCGCGTCGAGCGTCGCCTCGTCGATGTCCAACTCCTCCAGTAGGCGCCGCGCCACCGCTGGGTCGTGCGGTTTGCCGCCCGCGATGTGCAACTCATGGCCGATCCGCGCGTACCACCGGTCCAGCAGCGCCATGTCCGTCCGCCGCAGCAGCGCCCCGATGCGCATCAGCGACCATCCGTAGGACCACTCCCGCTCCCACGGATGCTTCTTGCCGTCTGCGCGGTTGATCTCCTCGAGGCTGAAGAACCGCCAGTTGACGGTGATCTTGGCCTGCTCGCGGACGTCGCGGATCCACAACGCGGTCTGGTAGGCGAACGGGCACATCGGGTCGAAATGGAAATCGACGGAGTTGCGCATCGGATCCTCCGTTCGGTGGCGCTCAGTAGTGGCGCTCAGTAGTGGTAGGTGTCTGACGGTGCAGGCGAGTGGACCGGTTCGTCCTCGAATTCGGATGCCTCGATACCGTAGGCGCGGGCCAGCTCGAGGATCTTGTTCGCCCGCGCGATGCGCGGCAGATCGGAACCGTTGCGGATCTCACCCCCGTCGCGCTCGAACTCCGCGAAAAACTCTTTGGCCCAAGCTATCTCGTCCTGCGAGGGGGACAACCCCTCGTTCACCACGGCGCATTGATCCGGGGACAGGCAGATCTTGCCCGTCATGCCGAACTCGACGGAGACGGCCGTGGCCTCGATGAGCTTGAGCGGGTTGGAGCCGATGGTCGGCCCGTCGATCGCGCTGGGCAGCCCGGCCGCCTTGGCGGCGATGGTGAACCGCGACCGGGTGTAGGCCAGCGTGGACGGGTCATCACCGAACCCGGTATCCCGGCGGAAGTCGCCGATGCCGAACGCCAGCCGGAAAGTCCCCTTGGCGGCGGCGATCTCGGTGATGCGCTCCAGGCCGCGCGCCGTTTCGACCAGCGCCACGACCGGCACGTCGGGCAGCCGCTTGGCGGTCTCGGTGACGTGGTCGACGGATTCGACCATCGCCAGCATCACCCCCCCGACGGGGGTGGCCGACAGCGCCGCGAGGTCGTCCGCCCACCACGGGCTGCCGAAGCCGTTGACACGGACCCAGTCGGTGTTCCCCGCCCCGAGCCAGCGCACGACGTGGTCGCGGGCGACGGCTTTGTCCTTGGGTGCCACCGCGTCCTCGATGTCGAGGACGACGATGTCGGCGCGGGAGTGCGCCGCGGACTGGAATCGGTCGGCGTGCGCGCCGTTGACCAGCAGCCAGCTCCGGGCCAGGACCGGGTCGATGCGCGACCCGATGTCGGCGGGGTCTACCGCGTGGCTGTTGAGCTGCTCGTACATTGATTGATCCGTCGTCATGCTCGTTCCGTGGTGAGGTTGTCGTCAACAACCGTAGCGGCCCTGACAACGGCGCGGCGCGAGCCGCCCGGTTTTCCGTAGGCTCGGTGCGGTGAGCATCACCCCCGACATGACCGTTGCTCTGCACGACCGCTTCCTGCGCGACCTGCCCGAGATGGCCGTCCGCTGGCACGCCGAGACGCCCCCCGACGCGCGGTTGCTCGTGCTCAACGAACGCCTCGCCGCGGAGCTCGGGCTCGACCCCACGTGGCTGCGCAGCCCCGACGGGCTGCGTTTCCTGGTGGGCGAGCTGGTGCCCGACGGGGCCACCCCGGTAGCCCAGGCCTACGCCGGGCATCAGTTCGGCACCTTCGTCCCCCGGCTGGGCGATGGGCGCGCCCTGCTGCTGGGCGAGCTCGCCGACGACCACGGAGGCCTGCGCGACATCGCCCTGAAAGGCTCGGGTCGCACGCCCTTTGCGCGCGGTGGCGACGGCTTGGCGGCGGTGGGGCCCATGCTGCGCGAGTACCTGGTCAGCGAGGCCATGCACGCACTGGGCGTGCCGACGACACGGTCGCTGGCCGTGGTGGGCACCGGGTGCCCGGTGCAGCGCGACACCGAGCTGCCCGGCGCCCTGCTCATCCGGGTGGCGGCGAGCCATCTGCGCGTCGGGAGCTTCCAGTACGCCGCAGCCTCCGGCGACACGGGTCTGCTGAAGCGCCTCGCCGACCACGCGATCGCGCGCCACCATCCCGCCGCCGCCGCGGCGCAGCGCCCCTACCTCGCGCTGTTGGAGGCGGTGGCCGACGTCCAGGCATCGCTGATCGCCCGGTGGATGCTGATCGGGTTCGTGCACGGGGTGATGAACACCGACAACATGACGATCTCCGGCGAGACCATCGACTACGGACCGTGCGCCTTCATGGAGGCCTACGACCCGGAGACCGTCTTCAGCTCGATCGACTCCTGGGGGCGCTACTCCTACGGCAACCAGCCCGTCGTCGCGCGGTGGAACCTCGCCCGTTTCGCCGAGACGCTGCTGCCGCTGATCTCGGAGAGCACCGAGGAGGCGGTCGGGCTCGCCGAGGCGTCGTTCGGCGTGTTCGGCACCCGGTATGACGCCGTGTGGGCGCCAGGCATGCGGGCCAAACTGGGACTGCCCGCCGAGGCCGACTCCCACGCCGATGCCGACGCCGCGCAACTGATCGACGAGCTGCTCGCACTGCTGCAGGCGGGCCGCGTCGACTACACGTCCTTCTTCCGCCACCTCGGCCGGGCCGCACGCGGCGACGCCGGGCCCGCCCGTGCATTGTTCGAAGACGCCGACGGCTTCGACGACTGGATGCCGCGCTGGCGGGCCCTTGACCCGGACCCGGAGTCGATGAACCGCACCAACCCGGTCTACATTCCCCGCAACCATCTGGTCGAGGAGACCCTGGACGCGGCGACCGCCGACGACCTCGAACCGCTGGAACGACTCCTGCAGGCGGTGACCGCCCCGTACGACGAACGGCCGGGCTTCCAGCGCTACGCCGACCCCGCCCCCGAGGGATTCGGCGCCTACCGAACGTTCTGCGGCACCTGAGGCGCGCCGCGCCCTGAGCCAACGGATCGGCGGGAGATGGCTAGCATGGCCGACATGCCCGACCCGGTAGCGGCTGCCGACGAACCGGCACCCGACGGCGGCGAAACCGTCGCCGCTTCCGTTTCGCCAGGTCCGGACGACGTCGAACCCGCGTGGTCGCGCGAGGACGACGAGGGGGACGCGGGCGCAGCGACCGCGGCCCGTCAATCGTGGAAAGCGACCTGGCGCAAAGCCGCAGTGCTGCTCGTCGGTGGTCTCGCGGTGGCGGGGGCGATCGTCATGGCCTTCTGGCTGTTGAGCCCGGCGGACTCCCCCGCGCCGGCGACGGGACGCACACCCTCGTCGTCGGCGTCGTCGTCGGCGGCGGCGTCGTCGTCGGCCGCCTCGGCCGTGCCGTCGTCCATCGCCTCGACACCCGAGCAGGACCAGAAGTACGTCCGGGACCTCAACGACCACGGGATCTCGTTCGCCAATCCCCAGGCCGCCATCTACAACGGCAAGATGGTGTGCCAGAACATCAGCCAGGGAATGACCGTGCCGCAGGTGGTCGTGGA
Organism: Mycobacterium sp. TH-M116; assembly: GCF_057473685.1. Taxonomy (NCBI): domain Bacteria; kingdom Bacillati; phylum Actinomycetota; class Actinomycetes; order Mycobacteriales; family Mycobacteriaceae; genus Mycobacterium; species Mycobacterium sp. TH-M116. Next base: position 3,903 of record NZ_JBYCLC010000119.1, read on the forward strand.
ATTCCGCGCGAGCAACCCCGCGCTCGGCGCCGACGCCGACGCCTATGTGGCCATTTCCGTCCACGCGTACTGCCCGCAACACGACAGCTCGGTCAACGGCGGCTGACGTCGCTACCCGGCGTCACCCGCCGGCGTTACGATCGGGCGCATCCGAGTGAGCCGACCCTCGCCGGCAGTGCTTGCTGCGCATCGTGTCGTCGTCTGTCCGACTTGTCGTGACCTCGACAGACCTGACAGGGTAGGGGCGCGGTCCCCGCGATGAATGCAACCGCGGCGACCATCCGGGGCGACAAAGGAGTGAGCGCATGAGCGTCGAGGGCAATCAGGTCCCGACCGAGTCAGCGCCTCCTCAGCGCCCGCGGCGGCGCCGCCGGTTGTGGACCGAATCCGCCGGGTCGCTGGTCTTCGCGGCGTCCATCGCCGCAGTTGCCGTGGTGGGCCTGAGCGCGGTAGGCGTTTATTTCCTGCGCGACAAGACGGCGACCTCGCCAGGTCCACAGACGGTGACCGTCTCGCCCTCGCACAAGACGCCGTCGCGGCGCGACGGACCGGATGGGGCCTTCCTGACGGCGCTGGCCGCCTACGGCATCGTCGACAACGGGACCGAAGCCGTTCGGCAGCGGTTCATGGAGTTCGGTCATCACACGTGTTTCTCGCTGCTGCCCCCGGCATCGCAGCCCCTGGAAGCGGTCGTCGACAAAATCGTGGCGGCGGAGAACAAAGACGTCGCCGACGGAAATACGTGGTCTCCGACGTTCAGCCGCGACGACGCCGAGAACCTGGCGCAGGCCGCGATCCACGCCTACTGCCCGGACGCGCAGCAGTAGGAACCCCTCAGTTCTCGGCCAGCAACCTGCCCATTTCGGGGATGACGACCTGCAAAGCCTTGAGGGGGCGCAGCATCACCTTCACCGAGGTGATCTTGCCGTCGTCGTTCCAGTGGATCATGTCGATGCCGTTGACGTGGATGCCGTCGACCTCGGCGACGAACTCGAGCACCGCAGAATGCTCGCCGTACCACTTCTCGACGTAGCGGAATCCGTTGCCGGCGAACAGCTTCGCTGCGGCGGTCAGGTAGGAGACCACCTTGTCGCGGCCCTCCTGCGGTGTGAACAGCGCGGGAGAGGCGAAGACGGCGTCCTCGGTCAGCAGCACGCGCAGCTCGTCTGTCCGGCCGGTGTCGAGAATCTCGATCCAGCGTTCGATCACCGGTGGTGTCACCCCGCAAAACTAGCGTCTCGTGTGCATCGAGCCGCACCCGGCTTGGTGTGGGCCGGGCGAGCCCCCGCTACGTGCCGACCGACGGGCACGGGAAGGTCGGGTTTGGGGCCCGGGCCGCGACGGTGCGACGCGCGGAAACCGCCACCAACGCCAGCAGGACGGTACCGACGGCGATGCCCGTGCGCAGCGACATAGCGCCAGGGTAGATGGATCTGCGGGGCATACGCCGCCGCCACTTCGAGCACATGCCGGTGCGGTGACCTGGAATAATGGCGTGCTGTGTCGCGCGCATTCGACGGCTTGGCCGAATCACCTGCCAGCGTTGGGCAGATTCACGCCGCGTTCGGTCGCAAGGATTATTGGCTGGACCGCCTGAAGACCAACCCCGCGGCCACCTCGCTGGATTCACTGAGCGTGGACCCCGACGGCACGCTGACCGTGCAGTTCACCCAGTATCTGGGCCGCCAGCTGCTCCCCGGGCCGGTCGCCAACGTCATTCCCGGCGACGTGAAACTGGTGAACGTCGAGCAGTGGACACCGGACGGTGACAATGGGCTACGCGGGCGGGTCGATGTCTCGGTCTCCGGCGGGTTGGGGACATGCCGCGCTCGGGCGTGGCTGGAGCCTGCGGCGGCCAACGGCTCGCGACTGCGCGTCACCGGCAGCGTGCAGGTCAAAATTCCACTGGTGGGCGGCCGCCTCGAGAAGGCCGTCGGGGCCAACCTGGCTCAGAACATCCCCACGGTCATGTGTTTCACCACGGCGTGGCTCGACGAACACGCGTGACACCAATGCCGATCGCGCCCGATGAATTCCTAGTCGTCGCGGCGTGGGACGTCGAACAGCCCGAGGTCCAGCGTCCGCGCGACCTGCGCCACGGCGGCTTGGGCGCGCACACTGTTGCCCACCTCGTCCAGTGGCGGCGAGAACGCGGCAATTGCCAGTTGACCCGGCGCCACGGCAACCAATCCGCCTCCCACACCGCTCTTGGCGGGTAGCCCCACCGAATAAGCCCAGTCACCCGAGCGCGTGTAGATGCCTTCCATCGTCATCGCAGCGAGCACGTATCGGACGTTGCGGTGCGCGACGACCCGCGCGCCGGTAAAGGGATTGGACCCGCCGTTGGCCAATGTCGCGCCCATGACCGCCAGATCCACCGTCGTGACCAGCGTCGAGCATTGGCGGGTATAGACGGCGCAGGCTTCCATCGGGTCGCAGTAGATGGACCCGCCGTCGCGCAGCAGCCAGGCGATGGCGCGGTTGTGAAAGTTGGTGTCCTGTTCGGAGGCGTTGATCTCATCGCTGATCGAGATCTGACGCCCCGCGAAATCGCTTTGCGCTTGCAGGATCTGGCGCCAACGGTCTTCGGCATCGGCGGCGGTGACCAGGCTTGCCGTCGCTATCGCACCGGCATTGACCAGCGGCGACATCGGTTTGTCATTGTGCTGTTCCAGCGCGGAGACCGAATCGAAAGCGCGACCGGTCGCGTTCGCACCGACCTTGTGGAGGACCTCTTGGTGGCCGCGTTGCTCGATCACGAGCGCGAGGGTGAAAACCTTCGAGATCGATTCCAGCGCGAATTCGCAGCGGGCATCGCCGGCGGTGAATATCTGCCCGTCGACGGTCGCGACGCACACGCCGAACAGTTCCGGGTTCACCTTCGCCAGGGCCGGAATGTAGCCGGCGTTTCGGCCGCCCCGCTTGTCCTTCTGGTTGTCATACGCGTCGGCAACTGCCTTCGCGATCCGATCGGCAGACATGGCAATACGAGTCATCTGCTCAATTCCGTGTCACGCCAGCATGGCCGGCGGCGGTAGTGGTGACGACGCGGTGGATGAAGCCGAGCTTGTCGACCACGCGCGGCGGCAGCGAGAACGGGTACAGATCGCCGCGACCCATCGAGTGGTTGACCCGGTTCAGGACACCCGACAGCGGTATCCAGTCCCCGACGACGTCGGCAATTGTGGCGTCAGCATAGGACTCCCGCGCGTCGATGTCCGTCTCGAGATCCCACTTGACCCGACCGGCCTGCAGCACCAAACCCGAATCCGCGATCGTGGCAAGGGTTCCCGTGATGTGCAAATAGTGCGCAAAGCTCTCGGCGAAATCTTCCCACGGGTGCGCGGTCGCGTACTCCGAGATGTAGCTCGACTGCCAGCCGGCCGGGACCACACCGCGGTAGTGGCGCTGCAGGGCGGCCTGATAGTCCTCGCGCTCATCGCCGAAGAATGCCCGGGCGTCCTCGGCCAGGGCCGTGCCCTGGACGAGAATCATCTCGTAGTAGTGCCCGACCTCGTGACGAAAGTGCCCCAGCATCGTGCGGTAAGGCTCTTTGAAATGGATCCGGAGCCGCTCGCGGTAGAGTTCCAGCGACTCGGCCAGGTCGATGGTGATCACCCCGTCCGCATGCCCGATCGTCACCGGGCCGCCCGAGGACTCACTCGACAACAGATCGAACGCCAGCCCGTCATCGGCCTGGTAGTACGGCCGGACCGGCAAGCCCAGCTCGATCAACTCGAAAATCAACCGCCGCAACGTCTTCAACGTGTCGTCGAGTTCGGCCAGCGCCTTGGCGTCGTCGGCCGCCGGACCCCGGCGAACGAAGCTGTCGGCGAAGCACCGATCCGATCCGGAATCACAGGAGGTGAGCCAGTTGCAACCTCGCGTCCAGTGCGCACACCTGGCCCAGCGACGTTCGTCGACAATCACGTCGGCTCGCCCCGAGAGAGCGAGCATCTGGCGCGATGGGTAGTGGTAGCCGACCGCCGTCGCACACGTCGGGCAGCGTTGCACCTCGAAACCGACCGCCTGCCCGCACTTCGGGCATCCGAACGCGCGCACGGTTCAGGACGTGCCCGCGCCGGCCGACCGGATCGGGGTACACGTGCGGTCATTGCCCATCGGCTCTCCCAGCCTCTCGTCGCATTGCCGCGAGCATATGCCAGTCGACGCCGCGGGCAGGTGATCGCGCCCGGTCCGGGCCGCTGACCAGCCGCCTCGGCGTGCCCGAAAATCTGCGGAATCCTTTTCGACATGCGGCGCGTCGAGCTTTGCGGGGTCCCGGAGCTGACTACGCTCAGAACGGCCGAGTGTGTGGGGGGACCACGACCGGAGAGAGGACGCGCAGCGTGAATCACTACAGCCGAGCGACGACACCGACACTATCGATGCTGGGTCTTGTGGCGTCCGCCGTCTTCGGCTTGGGCGCAGCAACCGCCCAAGCCGACACCGCCAGCATCAACACCGCCAGCGTCCAGTTCCAGCCGACGACAACGAACAAGGTTCCGAGTCTGCGCGTCACCGTCACAGACACCAGTGGAAACGGGAAACCCGGCACGTACGGGTCCTGCACTTTCGACGCCACCCCCACGCTGGGGACCATGGACGTCCTTCAAGGAATCGGGACTCCGATGGCACCCCTCAACCAGACTTTTGAACTCAAGCAGGGAGGCAACGCCGAGTTGAACTTCGCGCCCGAACTCCCGACCGGCACCCTGTGGAACGTCACCGTCAGCTGTACCGACCCCGTCCAAAACCAAACCGCGACCGTCTACAACGAACCGATGCCGTTCTGACCCCGTGCGCAGGCTTCAACGTTTCCGCTGCGACTGACACAATCGCCTCATGCCCACCGACCCCGAGCACCGGCCTCTGTCGGACGCACCGACACCGTCGAGCGAGCGCGTAACGCCCGAGGACTGGGAGCGATACGGTGACGAAGATCAGGTGCGGTCGGCGTGGGACGAGGGCCGCCTCCATGACGAGCAACCGCCTCATCACCGCTGACCGCGACCCCCCCTCTTTGGTGGAGCTGCCGGGAATCGAACCCGGGTCCTACGGCATTCCCTCAAGGCTTCTCCGTGCGCAGTCCGCTGTGCCTCTACTCGGATCTCCCGGTCACGCGAACCAGCCAGGATGACGATCCCAGTCGCTGTGAGTGTCCCGATGAGTCCCGCGACCGGACTCATCGGTGGATCCCTCTAGCTGACGCCAGGCTCCGGGTCGAGGGCTTTCCCGGTCTGACGGACTAGCTGTCGCTTAGGCAGCGAGAGCGTAGTCGCGCTGTGTTGAAACGGCGCTTATCTGGTTGCAACGACGCTTACGGTGGTCTCTTGCCTGCACCGGCACGCTTCCCTTGATTCGATGCGCGAAGTCGAAACCGTTCAGCCCCATGTCTTCGAACATCCCTGCCGAGTTTCGGCAGGACTCCCCATAGTACGCCCTCACCAACCGGCGACGACGAAACTTTGTTCCCGACGCGGGCCCGGTCAGATGACGAAGTTCAGGTGGTCGACAATGCGCCGCGCGACGTCGGTGTCACCACCGAATTCGACGTCGGGTGTACGGTTCGGACACATCGGCCGCCCGCCGGCCAATCTGGTGAACTGCAGCCCGTCCAGGCGGATCGTCGCGGTCGGCTCCTGCCCGCCGAAATCGTCGACCACCTGCGCGCGGCCGTCGACGCTGACGCGGATGCTGCGGGCCAGCGGCCCGGTCAGCTCGAACAGGACGCGAGAGCCGTCGGGAGCCTTGGCGAGCTTGCCGACGACGAAGCCCATGGTGCCCGCGATCTCATCCAGAGACAGCTGTGACGCGGGCCCGTCGAGTTCGGTGTCGGACGAGGGCCGCTGCAGCGCCGCGCGGATGTCCTGCTCGTGCATCCAGCAGTCGAACACGCGGATCCGCATGAACCGCCCGTAGCTGTCCATGCCCGCCGGCGTCGGCGTGACCGCGTTCCACTCCGCGTCGGACATGCCGGACAGAGCCTTGCGGCGGCTGTCGGTGATCTCCCGGAACCGGGCCAGCACGTCGCGTCCACGTTCGCCGCTGAGATGGCGCACCCAGCACTCGTTCATCGCCCCGATGTCGTTGCGCACGTGCTCGAGTGCCTTGAGGTCGCAGTCGGGCTCGGGCGAGGCGACGCCGGAGAGAAACGATTCGGTGCCGATCATGTGCGCCACCAGCGCCTGCACGTCCCAGCCGGGTAGCGGGCTCACCGCCTGCCACTGCGTGTCGGGCAGCCCGTCGAGCAGCGCGCCGAGGTCGTCCCACACCGCGAAGAGCCCGGCGAGAACCTCAGACTTGTCGAGTTTGGTGACGGGTCGGTCGGCCATCCTCGGATCGTAAGCCGCTGCGCTTCCGGCGCCGCGACCGGTCTGGAAGAGACGCGCTGTCGCCGATCACGCCGAAGCGATCATCGCCACCGAACCCATGGCCATGAGCATGCCGAAGGCCTGCCAGCGGGTCACCCGCTCGCGCAGCACCACCATCGCCAGCACCACCGTCGCCGCCGGGTACAGCGAGATCAGCATGCTGGCCAGCGACAGCAGCCACGACCGCAGGGCCGCGAGCATGGTGAGGTTGGCGACGATGTCCAGCAGCGCCACCGCGCCCGCGAGCATCAGCGTCTTGCCGCGCGGCAGTCGCAGGTTCTTACTCGCTCCGGCGAGAACCAGCACCACGACCGTGGCCAACAGGCGCGCGAAGAACAACGGCCACAATCGGGAATCGTGGGGCGCCTGGTGCAGGAACACCAAGTCCAACCCGAAGGCCAGCCCGGCCGCGACGGTGAGCCAGGCCACCTTGGGTGTGAACCGGTACGGCGTCGCGCCCTCTGCGGGGGACTCGCGGCTGACCAACAGCACCGCGAGCATCGCCAAGACGACACCCACCGAAGCCATCTGCCCCGGCCGTTCCCCCAGCACCACGCCGACGGCCACCGGAACGGCGGCGTTGAGAACGGCCACCAGCGGTGACACCACCGAGATCGGCCCGGACGCCACCGCCGCGAAGAACGCGTACATGCCCAGCGCCTGACTGATGCCGTACAGGGCGCCCCAGGCGATGGCGCCGCTGCGAATCGGGCCGCCCGCGCCGATGGCCAGCACAGCCAGCAGCACGACCTCCACCGGATAGGCGAACAGCAGAACCCGCAGCGCCGCGACTCGGCGTGCGGCAACCCCACCCAAGAAATCGCTGACGCCATAGGAAACGGCCGACAGTTGGGCGTAGGCGGCCCCGATCAGCTCAACCCCTTGGCTCGACGGCCCAGTTCGCGGACCACTTCGCGGTGGGCATCGCGACGAGCCATGTCCTGGCGCTTGTCGTACGCCCGCTTCCCTCGCGCCAATGCAAGTTCGACCTTGACCCTGCCCTCGTAGAAATACAGTGACAACGGCACCAGCGCGAGGTTACCATCGCGAATCTTGCCGATCAGGGTGTCGATCTGGCGACGGTGCAACAGCAACTTTCGTTTACGGCGGGGCTCATGGTTGGTCCAGCTACCGTGCTGGTACTCGGGAATGTGCACATTGTGCAACCACACTTCGCCGTCTTCGACGAGCGCGAAAGCGTCGGCCAGCGAGGCGTGACCCTCGCGCAGGCTCTTCACCTCCGTGCCGTGTAACGCAACCCCGGCCTCGAACAACTCGACGATCGAATAGTTGTGACGCGCTTTGCGATTGGTAGCGACAATTCGTTTGCCGCCGCGCTTGTCGCCCGCCGACTTGGCCCGCCCCGACTCGTTGGCCACAGCTACCGCCGAACGTAGAGCCGCAAAGTCACGTATGCCGTCAGCCCGGCCATCGACACGCCGAGCAGGAACAGCCACGGCGAGATGTACAAGATGTCGGCATAGTCCACCCGGGCCACCAAGTTTGCTTGGTAGAACTGGTCGAGAGCCTTGTCCAGGAACCACGCCCGCATCAGGATCAGCCCGACGATCGCCATCGCCACCCCGACGCCGGCGGCGAACATGGCCTCCACCAGGAAGGGCAACTGGGTGTACCAACGGCTGGCCCCGACCAGCCGCATGATCCCGATCTCGGTTCGCCGCGTGTACGCCGCGACCTGGACCATGTTGGCGATCAGCAGCACGGCCCCGACCGCTTGCACCAGCGCGACGGCGAACGCCACGTTGCTCAGGCCGTCCAGGACCGCGAACAACCGGTCGATCAGATCTTTCTGGTTGAGCACCGACAGCACCCCCGGCTGGCCCTGCATGGCCATGTCGAAGTCGTTGTGCTGTTCGGGGTTGTTCAGTTTGACGATGAACGACGCCGGGAAGGAGTCCTTGCCGGCGACCTCCTTGTATTGCGGGAACTTGCGGATGGCGTCCTCGTAGGCGTCCTTGCGGTTGAGGAACCGCACCGACTTGACGTCTTTGCGCGCCTCGATGCGCCCCCGCAGCGCCTTGCACGGGTCGGCGTCGCAGGCCGGGTCGTTGGCGGAGATGTCCTCGGTGAGGAAGACCTGCGTCTCGACACGGTCGAGATAGATGGCCCGAGAGTTGTCGGCCAGCCGGATCACCAGCAGACCGCCGCCGAACAGGCCGACCGAGATCGCCGTCGTCAGGATCATCGCCGCAGTCATGGTGATGTTGCGACGAAGACCGGTCAGGACTTCGTTGAGCAGAAAGCCGAAGCGCACTTAGCGATCCATTCCGTAGACGCCGCGCTGTTCGTCGCGGACCAGCCTGCCCAACGACAGCTCGACGACCCGCTGCCGCATCGAGTCGACGATGTGGTGATCGTGAGTGGCCATCAGCACCGTGGTGCCGGTCCGGTTGATCCGCTCCAACAGGTCCATGATGTCGTTGCTGGTGTCCGGGTCGAGGTTGCCGGTGGGCTCATCGGCCAGCAGCAGCAGCGGCCGGTTGACAAACGCGCGGGCGATCGCGACCCGCTGCTGCTCACCCCCCGAGAGCTCGTGCGGCAGCCGGTTGGCTTTGCCCGACAGGCCTACCGTCTCGAGCACGTCGGGTACGACCCGGTTGATGGCGTCGCGGCGTTTGCCGATCACCTCCAGGGCGAAGGCCACGTTGTCATACACCGTCTTCTGCTGCAGCAGCCGGAAGTCCTGGAAGACGCACCCGATCACCTGACGCAGCTTCGGGACGTGACGGCCCGGAAGCTTGTTGACGTGGAACTTCGACACCCGCACGTCACCGGCGCTGGGTGACTCCGCGCCCAGCAGCAGCCGCATGAACGTCGACTTGCCCGAACCCGACGGTCCGATCAGAAAAACGAATTCACCCTTGTCGATCTTGACGTTCACGTCGTCCAGCGCCGGACGGGCCGACGCTTTGTACTTCTTACTGACATGGTCCAGGGTGATCATCACGGCACGTCAGTGTAGCGGTGGATTTCGCCGGCGGGCGAAGTCAACTGGCCGGTGGCGGTGAAGTGGTCACCGCGGCGCCAGACAGCGGCGGTGTGGGCGGTGTGCCGCCGGGCGGGGTGCTGCTGGGCGGGGTGCTGCTGGGTGGGGCCGGTGGTGGAACTGGAGTGCTGGGCGGACAGAAGGGCGGCGGCAGCAGGCACGGCAGCTGCGGTGGCACGAACGGCGCCACACTGGTCGTCGTGACGGGCGGCGCCTCGGTGGTGATCGGGGTCGGGGTCGGGGTCGGCGGGTAGCTCACGCTGGGTGGCGGCTGGACCCTCGTGCGGGGAACCCAGGTGTATTTCGGATCGGGCAAAAAGCCGGGCGGCACCACCTGCGGGGCGGGCTGCTTGGGAGCCGGTTCCGGGCGGTACGTGTCATAAACCCACCACACCGCCAGAAACGCGACGATCAGCACCAGCGTCGACGTGCGCACCCGCCCACCGAACGAGTAGCCCGGCCAGCGCCCGTCCTGCTCGGCGCGGGGCTTTCCGAGAACATTGAGGGTGAGCTTCACCGCCGCCCCGCCTCGTCTGCCGGTTCCGCGGAGGCGTTCTCGACCACGTGCACCGTCGCGTCGGCCGCGGTGACGATTCTGACGCGGGCCAGCGCCCGGACGACCAGCACCCGCAGCTGCCGGCCCGCCTCGAACTGTTTGCCCGGCAACGTGCGGGCCACCATCCGCAGGGTGAGGGTGTCGACCGCGATGCTTTCCACCCCCATCACAGTGGGCGCGTCCAGTAGCAGGCCCTTGAGCGCCGGGTCGTCCGCCGCGCGTTCGCATTCCTGGTGCAAGACGTCGTTGACCCGGTTCAGGTCGGCGTTGATCGACACCGGGATGTCCACCACCGCACGCGCCCAGTCCTTGGACAGGTTGGCCACCTTGACGATCTGCCCGTTGGGAATGGTCAGCACTTCCCCGTCCGGGGACCGTAGCTTGGTGATCCGCAGCGTCACATCTTGCACGGTTCCGGTGGCCTCGGTCGAGGCGACAACGGTCAGCGTGACCAGGTCCCCGAAGCCGTACTGCTTTTCGATGAGGATGAAAAAGCCGCTCAGCAGATCCCTGACCAGTTGCTGGGCGCCGAAGCCCAGCGCGGCGCCCACCACGGTCGCCGGCGCGATCAAACCGCCGACCGAAAACCTCAGGATCTCGGCGGCTTGGAGCATCACCCAGATACCGATCATCACCAACGAGACCCATCGGATCACCGAGGCGACGGCCTGCCGGTGCTTGCTCGCCTCGGAGCGCACCAGCGCGTCGCCGACGCTGAATCCGAGGTCCAGCTTGCGGGTCACCTGATCTGCCAGCCAGGTGACGAAGCGGGCCGCCAGCACCGCCGCGATCAACACCATGACGATCCGCAGACCCCTGGTGATGATCCACTGGCCGAACTCGTCGCGCCAGAAGTCGTGCCAGCGCTGGGTGGCGGGGGCTGCGGAAACCCTGGCCGCGGCGAGGACGGCGGGGTTAGTCGTCATCTTTTCGGTTGCGCCAGCGGATTCCGGCTTCCAGGAACCCGTCGATGTCGCCGTCCAGGACCGCTGCGGGATTGCCCACCTCGTACTCGGTGCGCAGATCCTTGACCATTTGATACGGGTGCAGCACGTAGGAGCGCATCTGATTGCCCCAGGAGCTGCCGCCCTCGCCTTTCAGTGCGTCCATTTCGGCGCGCTCCTCGGAGCGCTTGCGCTCCAGCAGCTTCGCCTGCAACACCCGCATCGCCGAAACCTTGTTCTGCAGCTGGGACTTCTCGTTCTGACACGTCACGACGATCCCCGTCGGAATGTGGGTCAGGCGCACCGCCGAGTCGGTGGTGTTCACCGACTGGCCGCCGGGGCCGCTGGAACGGTAGACGTCCACGCGCACGTCCCCCTCGGGGATGTCGATGTGGTCGGTGGTGTCCACGACGGGAAGCACTTCGACTTCGGCGAACGACGTCTGGCGCCGACTCTGGTTGTCGAACGGGCTGATCCGAACCAGGCGATGGGTGCCCTGCTCCACCGACAACGTGCCATAGGCGAACGGCGCGTGCACGGCGAAGGTGGCGCTTTTGATGCCCGCCTCCTCGGCGTAGGAGGTGTCGAACACCTCGACCGGGTACTTGTGCTGCTCGGCCCACCTGATGTACATGCGCATCAGCATCTCGGCCCAGTCGGCGGCGTCGACCCCGCCCGCGCCGGAGCGGATGGTGACCAGCGCCTCGCGCTCGTCGTACTCGCCCGACAACAACGTGCGCACCTCGGTGGCTTCGATGTCGGCGCGCAGCGACTCGAGCTCGGCGTCGGCCTCGGCCAGCGCGTCGGCTGCGGCCCCGCCTTCCTCCTCGGCGGCCAGTTCGTAGAGCACCGGCAGGTCCTCGACGCGGCGCCGCAACTCCTCGATGCGCCGCAGCTCGCCCTGGGCGTGGGACAGTTCACTGGTCACTCGCTGGGCCCGGGTCTGGTCGTCCCACAGCTGCGGATCGGATGCCTCGTGCTCGAGCTTCTCGATGCGGGTGCGCAGACCATCCACATCGAGCACCCGCTCCACCGTGGTCAGGGTGGAGTCGAGGGCGGCGATGTCGGCGTGACGGTCGGGTTCCACAGCCGACCACGTTACCGTCGCGCTTGCGTGCCCCGAGCGCTCTGGTCTGCGTTGGCCAGCTGGCGTTTAGCATCGAGGGACCGCCCGGTTGCATCCCCCGACCACGCAAAGGCCTGAATATGCGTCACTACCACGTCGCCGTCGTCGGCTCGGGACCGTCGGGATTCTTCGCCGCCGCCTCCCTGCTGAAGGCGGCCGACGCGTCGGACGACTTCGACATCGACGTCGACATGCTGGAGATGCTGCCGACACCGTGGGGCCTGGTGCGGTCGGGGGTGGCGCCCGATCACCCGAAGATCAAGTCGATCAGCAAGCAGTTCGAGAAGACTGCGCAAGATGCCCGCTTCCGGTTCTTCGGCAATCTGGTGGTGGGCGAGCACGTCTCGGCGGGCGACCTCGCCGGGCGCTACGACGCCGTGGTCTACGCCGTCGGGGCGCAGTCCGATCGCGCACTGCACATTCCCGGCGAGAATCTGCGGGGCAGCGTCGCCGCCGTCGACTTCGTGGGCTGGTACAACGCCCATCCGCACTTCGCGCAGATGTCGCCCGACCTGTCGGGCGCACGGGCCGTCGTCATCGGCAACGGCAACGTCGCACTCGACGTCGCCCGCATCCTGATCACCGATCCAGAAGTGCTGGCGCGCACCGACATCGCCGATCACGCGCTGGAGGCGCTGCGGCCCCGCGGTGTGCAGGAAGTTGTGCTCGTCGGGCGGCGTGGCCCGCTGCAGGCCGCGTTCACCACGCTGGAGCTGCGGGAGCTGGCCGACCTCGAGGGGGTGGACGTGATCGTCGACCCCGCCCAGCTGGCAGGCATCACCGACGAGGACGCGGCCGCGGCGGGCAAGACGGCCACGCAGAACATCAAGGCGCTGCGCGATTATGCGGGCCGCGAACCCCGCCCGGCTCATCGGCGCCTGGTGTTCCGGTTCCTGACGTCACCGATCGAGATCAAAGGCGACGGCAGGGTGGAGAGCATTGTGCTGGGCCGCAACGAACTGGTCACTGACGCCGACGGGCGGGCGACGGCGCAGGACACCGGTGAGCGCGAGGAGCTGCCGGCCCAGTTGGTGGTGCGGTCGGTGGGTTACCGCGGTGTGCCGATCCCGGGGCTGCCGTTCGACGAGCGGACCGGGACCATCCCGCACACCGACGGCCGGATAGCGGGCAGCCACAACGAGTACGTCGTCGGGTGGATCAAGCGCGGGCCGAGCGGAGTGATCGGCACCAACAAGAAGGACTCCCAAGCCACCGTCGACACCCTGATCGCCGACCTGACCGGCGCCGGTGCGGACGTCTCGGCCGGGCGCGGCGCCGCCCGAGGCGACGAACTCGCCGAGTGGCTGGCCACGCGCCAGCCCAAGCTGGTCACCGACGCCCACTGGGAACTCATCGACGCCTACGAGCGTGCCGCCGGTGAACCGCGCGGGCGTCCACGCGTCAAATTGCC
>NZ_JBYCLC010000120.1:0-4545 GCF_057473685.1 Mycobacterium sp. TH-M116
CACCCCTTCCAGCCGTTGCTCACCCCGCGGCTGCGCGAGTTCGCACTGCGCGAGGGCCTGGCCGACGCACGGCAGCGGCTGGGGGCGCGAAACGCACCCGGTCCGACCGGCATCTGGGCGCCCGAGTGCGCCTACGCCCCGGGCCTGGAATCCGACTACGCCGCCGCGGGTGTCACACACTTCATGGTCGACGGCCCGTCGCTGCACGGCGACACCGCGCTGGGCCGGCCCGTCGGCGGGTCCGGCGTGGTGGCCTTCGGTCGCGACCTTCAGGTCAGCTACCGGGTGTGGTCGCCGAAGTCCGGCTACCCGGGCCATGCCGCCTACCGCGACTTCCACACCTACCACCACCTCACCGGGCTCAAGCCGGCCCGGGTGACCGGCCGCAACGTGGACTCGGCGGCCAAGGCGCCCTACGACCCTGAACGCGCCGACCGGGCGGTCGACGTCCACGTCGCCGACTTCGTCGAGGTGGTCCGCAACCGGCTGGCCACGGAGTCCGAGCGCATCGGGCGGCCGGCGCACGTCGTGGCGGCTTTCGACACCGAACTGTTCGGCCACTGGTGGTACGAGGGCCCGACGTGGCTGGCGCGGGTGTTGCGAGCCCTGCCCGCGGCCGGTGTGCGGGTGGGCACCCTGCACGACGCACTCACCGGCGGATTCGTCGGCGACCCGGTCGACCTGCCCGCCGGCTCCTGGGGTTCGGGCAAGGACTGGCAGGTGTGGGCCGGGGAGCAGGTGGCCGACCTGGTCAGGCTCAACACCGAGGTGGTCGACACCGCGCTGACCACCGTCGACAAGGCGTTGTCGCAGGCCGTGCCGCTGGACGGCCCGATCGCCCGTGACCGCGTGGCCGACCAGATCCTGCGCGAGACCCTGCTCACCGTCTCCAGCGATTGGCCGTTCATGGTGAGCAAAGACTCGGCGGCCGACTATGCGCGCTACCGCGCTCACCTGCACGCGCACGCCGCCCGGGAGATCGCGGACGCGCTGGCGTCGGGCCGGCGCGACACCGCCGAGCGACTCGCCGACGGGTGGAACCGTGCCGACGGGCTGTTCGGCGCCCTGGATGCGCGGAGGCTGCCCCGGTGAGGGCTGCGGCTCGGCGGGACGGCACGGCGGCCCAGTGAAGATCCTGATGGTGTCGTGGGAGTACCCGCCGGTGGTCGTCGGCGGCCTCGGCCGGCATGTGCACCACCTGTCGACCGCGCTGGCCGAAGCCGGTCATGACGTCGTGGTCCTGTGCCGGCGCCCCTCGGGCACCGATCCCAGCACGCACCCGACGTCCGACGAGATCGACGAGGGCGTCCGGGTGATCGCGGCCGCGCAGGACCCGCACGAGTTCGGCTTCGGCACCGACATGATGGCCTGGACCCTGGCGATGGGCCACGCGATGGTCCGAGCCGGGATGGTCATCAAACGCCACGACACCGACCGGCCGTGGCGCCCCGACGTCGTGCACGCACACGACTGGCTGGTCGCCCATCCGGCCATCGCACTGGCCCAGTTCTACGACGTGCCAATGGTTTCCACGATTCACGCCACCGAGGCCGGGCGTCATTCGGGCTGGGTGTCCGGGTCGATCAGCCGGCAGGTGCATGCGATCGAGTCGTGGCTGGTGCGCGAATCCGATTCGCTGATCACGTGTTCGGCGTCGATGGGCGAGGAGATCACCGAGCTGTTCGGACCCGGCCTGGCCGGCATCACCGTGATCCGCAACGGCATCGACGTGACGCGCTGGCCGTTCGCGCCGCGCCGGCCGCGCACCGGGCCGGCCGAACTGCTCTACCTGGGCCGCCTGGAATACGAGAAGGGCGTGCACGACATCATCGCCGCCCTCCCGCGGATCAGGCGCAGCCACCCGGGTACCAGCCTGACCGTCGCCGGGACCGGAACCCGCCAGAACCGGCTCGTCGAGCAGGCCCGAAAGCATCGGGTGCTCAGGTCGACCCGGTTCGTCGGGCACCTCGGCCACCCCGAGTTGCTGGCGGCGCTGCACCGGGCCGACGCCGCGGTGCTGCCCAGTCACTACGAACCGTTCGGGATCGTCGCCCTGGAGGCCGCCGCGGCCGGCGCCCCGCTGGTGACCACGAACATCGGGGGGCTGGGCGAGGCCGTGATCAACGGCACAACCGGGGTGTCGTGCGCGCCGCGCGACGTGGCGGGTCTGGCGTCGGCGGTGCGCACCGTGCTCGACGATCCGGTCGCCGCGCAGCGGCGCGCCCGCGCCGCCCGCGAGCGACTGACCTCCGACTTCTCCTGGCAGACGGTGGCCGAGCAGACCGCGCAGGTGTATCTGGCGGCCAAGCGCGGCGAACGCCAGCCGCGACCCCGGCTGCCGATCGTCGAACACGCCCTTCCCGATCGCTGAGGCCCGATCGCTGAAGCCCGGTCGCCGAAGTCCGGTCGCCGAAGCCCGGTCGCCGAAGCCCGATCGTTGGCTACCGTCGAGGGATGGCCCTGGAATTTTCGAGCGTGGTCGATGCGCCGCGCGATGACGTCTTCGCCTGGTACGCCAGGCCGGGCGCGTTCGAACGCCTCTCGCCGCCGTGGCAGCCGATGCGGCTCGTCGCCGAATCCACGTCGCTCAAAGACGGGCGCGCCGAGCTGGCGCTGCCCGGCGGGCTGCGCTGGATCGCCGTGCACCAACCCGACGGCTACGACCCGCCGCGGCGTTTCGTCGACACCGTCGGCGGCGACGGGCTGGCCTCGCTGCCGGCGCGGGTCGCCGTGCGGTGGCGGCACGTTCACGAATTCGAGGACCTGGGCGAGCGGACCCGGGTGGTCGACCGGGTCGAGACGCCGGTGCCGGGCGCGGCGCTGCGCGAGATGTTCGCCTACCGGTACCGGCAGCTGGCCGACGACCTCGCGGCCCACCGATTGGCGAGCGAGCACGGTCTGGCGCCGCTGACCGTCGCCGTCACCGGCTCCTCGGGGCTGGTCGGTTCGGCGTTGACGGCCTTTCTGAGCACCGGTGGCCATCGCGTCGTGCGGCTGGTGCGCGGCGTCCCGCGCTCCGGCGACGAGCGGCGGTGGAACCCCGACGACCCTGCCCCCGACCTGCTCGCCGGGGTCGACGCGGTGATCCACCTGGCCGGCGCCTCGATCGCCGGGCGGTTCACCGAAGCCCATCGGCGCGCGATCCGCGACAGCCGCATCGGCCCCACCCACCGGCTGGCCGAACTCGCCGGCCGCACCGACCCCGCGCCCACCGCGTTCGTCTCGGCGTCGGCGATCGGCTACTACGGCTACGACCGTGCCGACGAGATCCTCACCGAAGACAGCGACCGCGGGGACGGGTTTTTGGCCGACGTCGTCGCCGACTGGGAGGCCGCCGCTGCGCCGGCCGCGCAGGCCGGGCTGCGGGTGGTGCGGGTGCGCACCGGCATCGTGCAATCCCCGCGCGGCGGCACGCTGCGACTGCTGCGGCCGCTGTTTTCCGCCGGACTGGGCGGGCGGCTGGGCAGCGGCCGGCAGTGGCTGTCCTGGATCGGCATCGACGACCTGGTCGACGTGTACCACCGCGCACTGTGGGACACCGCACTGACCGGACCGGTGAATGCGGTTGCACCGCAACCGGTTCGCAACGACGAGTACACCCGCACGCTGGCCCGGGTGCTGCATCGCCCCGCGCTGCTGCCGGTCCCGGCGCTGGGCCCGCGACTGCTGCTGGGCGCGCAGGGCGCCCGCGAACTCGCGTTCGCCAGCCAGCGCGTGCTGCCCGGCACGCTCACCGCCTCCGGGCACCGGTTCCGCCAAGCAGGCCTCGATCAGGCCCTGCGTCACCTGCTTGGGCGCACCGGCTGAGCCGCTTCGACGTCCCCGCCCTCGACTGCCCGCCAGTTGAGGTCAGGGGGCGCCGTTGACGCTGGCCGAGAACGTGTCGACCGCCGCGCCGACGCTGCCGCTCCAGGGCTCGAAGCCGGCCTGGATGCTGGTCAGATACCACGAGCTGTTCACCGACGACTCGTAGGTTTCGGTCTTGTCGATGAAATTCAACACGTTCATGTTGTTCCAGGACTGTATTGGGGTGTCCGCGACGTAGGACACCACCTGGTTCTGGCCGTTGTCGCCTTCCCACACCGCGAACTGCTTGCCGTCGATGGTGGCTTGGCCCACATCGGAGCCGACCGGCTGGATGGAGCCGACATGGTTGAACCAGATCATGATCTCCTGCTGGTTTACCGTGGATGTGTTCGGCGTGGGATTCAGCCAGATGTCGTAGGAGGCGTCGTAGGTGCCACTGCTGGGGTAGGTGTAGGAGATGCTGCTGGTCGCGGTCTGGATCTGGCTCAACTGCTCCGGCAGGGGGCTGTTGGGGGAAATGTTGTTGTAGGCCCCGCCCAGATAGACCGACGGGTAGGACAGCGGCGCCCCGTCGGTGGGGGCGGAGCCGGTCAAGCCGGTGATGGTGAATCCGGTGGAGCTGACGGTGATCGTCTGCTGCCCCGAGCCGATGTTGTAGGCGTTGTTCTGGACCACGTAGGCGTTCTGGATCGTCGTCGACCCGTACTGATCGGAGATCACGGTGGGGGTTCCGCCGCC
>NZ_JBYCLC010000121.1:0-4082 GCF_057473685.1 Mycobacterium sp. TH-M116
ACCGACGTCGACCGGATGCACGCCGCCGTGGACGCGATCCTTGCGAGCGGCGTGCCGATGCTTCTGGTGCGGGGCCGGATGAGCGACCTCGTCAGCCAGGAGCGCGCCGAGGAGTTCCTCGCCCGCTTCCCGGGGGTCGAGTTCGCCGACGTGCGCGGGGCGGGGCACATGGTCGCCGGGGATCGCAACGACGTCTTCGCCGGGGCGGTGCTCGATTTCCTCGCGCGGCGCGTCGATGTCGGTGGGGTCCAAAGACACTAGAGCCCTCAGAGGGGCGCCCTACCATGGCCTGGGCCTCATGGCTCAAGGTTCGGCAGCTGGTCCTCGACGGCGTCCGCGTGTTCAACAAAAGCATGCTGAACCCGGTTGCCGGCCAAAAGTATTGGTATGAGGGGCCGGGGTTGCCGGTCGCCGAGTCGCGAAAGCGGCCTTATACAAAGGTATTCAAGACCGACCGCGACGAGTACCCGGCCGCTCGGATGCGGGCCTCCCACCCCAGGTGACAAAAAGATAACGATTCTCACGACATACCGTCGCGATTCGGTAAGCGCGGCCGAACACGGCGCGTAATGAACCTATGGTGCCCAACGTGCGCCGCCGCGAAGTCCTGAAGTTGCCGTTGCTTCTGGCCGCAGGGACTACGGTGAGCCGGGTGCCCCGAGCCTCCGCGGATGCAGGCCGATGGTCACCGGACCGGGCCGATCGGTGGTATCAGGCGCAGGGCTGGCTCGTCGGGGCCAACTTCATCCCGTCGAACGCCATCAACCAGCTGGAGATGTTTCAGCCGGGCAGCTACGACCCGCGGCGCATCGACACCGAACTGGGCTGGGCGCGTGCCGGGGGACTCAACACGGTGCGGGTTTTTCTGCACGATCAGCTCTGGGCGCAGGATGCCCGGGGATTTCAGGGCCGGCTGGCGCAGTTCGTCGCGATCGCGGCGCGTCACAACATCAAACCCCTGTTCGTGTTGTTCGACTCCTGCTGGGACCCGCACCCCAAACTGGGCCGGCAGCGCGCGCCGCGGCCGGGGATCCACAATTCGGGGTGGGTGCAGGGCCCGGGCGCCGAACGGCTCGGTGACCGGCGCTACACGCGGGTGCTCTACGACTACGTCACCGGCGTGTTGGGCCGGTTCCGCAACGACGATCGTATTCTGGGCTGGGACCTGTGGAACGAGCCCGACAACCCCGCGCGCGTGTACCGCTCGGTCGAGCGGAAAGACAAACTGGAGCGTGTCGCCGACCTACTCCCGCAGGTGTTCGGTTGGGCGAGGGCGGTCAACCCCAGCCAGCCGTTGACGAGCGGGGTCTGGCACGGCAATTGGTCCGACCGGAACCGCAGTGCGATTGCCGGTATCCAACTCGACAACTCCGACGTGATCACCTTTCACTCCTATGCCGGGCCGGCGGCGTTCGAGAACCGTATCGCCGAACTCGCCCCTCAGGGGCGACCGATCCTGTGCACCGAATACATGGCACGACCCCAGGGCAGCACCATCCAGAGCATCCTGCCGGTGGCCAAGCGCCACAACGTCGGCGCCTACAACTGGGGCCTGGTCGCCGGCAAAACCCAGACCTACTTCCCCTGGGACTCCTGGGACCATCCCTACCGAGCGGTGCCCAAAGTGTGGTTCCACGACCTGCTGGGCCCGGACGGCAAGCCCTTCCAGGACAACGAGATGCAAGCGATCAAGGCGCTGGCTGCCCCAATGGCGTAGTCGCCCATCGCGTTCACTCGACACCGACGGGCGTGGTCACCGATGCCCGCGTGCCGCCGCCGACCGCCGATGTGAGCTTCATGGATCCGCCCATTGCGTCGACGCGGACCGTCAGCGAGGCGAGTCCTATGTGCCCCGCGGCGACACATCGATTCAGGATGGCCGGATCGAACCCGGTTCCGTCGTCGACGACGCTCAGCGTCATGGTGTCGGCCGTCCGGGTGAGGCGGACCTGCACGGTGCTCGCCTGCGCATGCTTGTGTGCGTTGGCGAGCAGTTCGCGGGCCGCCCGGTACAACAGGGACTGGGACCGCGGCCGGCCGACCTCGTCGAGGTCGGCTTCGATGACGAAGCTGCCGCGGCGCTCGTAGTCGCGGATCAGCTCGCGCAGCGCGGCGGTCAGGCCCACCTCGGTGAGCACCTGGGGATGAAGTGCAGTGACGGCGCCGCGCAGCCGGGTTGCCGTGTCCTTGACCGCCTGGTAGACAGCGTCCAGCGCCGGATCCTGATGACGTTCGCGGACTTCGTCGAGTTCCAGCCGGGCCGCCAGCAGGTCCTGCAGCGGTCCGTCGTGGAGTTGCTCCGCCAGTTCCCGTGAGTGGCGCTGATCGGCGCGCATCGACTCCGAGACGAGCGTGCGGCGCATGTCGAGCAGGGTGGCTACGCGCGCCGCGGCGCGCGTCAGGAAGTAACACAGGGCGGTCATCGCGGCCGCCAACCACAGCAGCAGTCCGAAATGGGTGTACACCACGCTCGGCAGTTCGACCGTGTCGTCGCGCTGGGAGTAGACGATCCATACACCGAGATAGCCGACGGCCGTGGCGATTCCGACGGCGGCCGTGAGCGCCGGACGGTCTTGAAACGCCACTGAAATGGGCAGCAGAAAAAACACCGGCAGCAATGCCACCGTAGCGCCACCGGACACCACACACAGTGCCACCACGGTCAGCACGTCAATGCCCGTCGACGCCCAGCCGGCCCACGGCGGCACCGGGCCGCGCAGCACCACCACCACCCACACCAGCGCGGCGATGCTGTAGACGCCCAGGATCAGCGCGTAGGCCAGCGGCAGCCAGTGTTCGACCTCCCACACCGAGACCAGCAGGACGATCAGGCCGATCAGCGGCAGGCGCAGGAACGCCGACAGGCGGACGGGTTCGGCCGCAACGAAGTCGACCAGTCGAGCCAGCGAGCGGTCCATTATTCGAGCAGCCCGCGCCGCATCGCCGCGGCGACGGCCGCTGCGCGATCACCGACGCCGAGTTTCTCGTACAACCGCTGCACGTGGGTCTTGACCGTGGACGGAGCCAGGTACAGCTCGGCAGCGATCGCGGGGACGCTGAGACCCTGGGCGATGAAATTCAGTACCTCTCCCTCGCGCACGCTGAGCGCCGGTGTCTGGGCTTCGCCGCGGCGCCGGATCTCTCCGGCCAGGCCGGCTGCGAGGGCCGCCGGCACGACGTCTAGGCCATTGGCGCAGTCGAGCACGCCCTGCACGATATCGGCCTTCGTCGATTCCTTGGGCAGGAATCCCGCGGCGCCTTCCGTCAGGGCGTGGAAGACTATCGCCGACTCGTCGTGTGCCGACAACAGCAACACCCTTGTCGGCAACTCGTCACGCCTGACCGCGGCCGCGATCTCGGCGCCATCCATTCCGGGCATGCGGTAATCCAGCAGCGCGACGTGCGGCACGTGCGTTTTGATCAGGGCCAGGGCGGCTTCGCCGTCACCGGCTTCGGCGACCACGGCCACGACGCCGCTCGACGTCAGCGCACGCACCAGCCCGTCGCGGAACAACGGGTGGTCTTCGCCCACGACCACGCGCACTTTGTCAGTCGCTGCCTGGTCGGCCATGGCTCGTAGTGTCGCACGGCGATCGCGGTCGTTTCCTCCGATCGGGGGACCTGAAATTCACCCTGCGCACCCGTTGCTTGGCGGACAGACACCGCCGAACCGCTCCGCAATAGTCGTGACCGGGGGCGGGCACCGGCAGGAAAACCGACGACGCGAGTCGTCATCCCCGCACAGGAGTGATCGACGTAGTGAAACACAACATCGATATCGACAGTTTGGACGGAGCCCGCTTCGCGTGGGTGTCGAAGGCGCGATGTCGCTCCGCCGACCCCGACGAGCTGTTCGTTCGCGGAAAAGCGCAAAAGAAGGCCGCCGCCATCTGCCGGCATTGTCCCGTCGTCACCGAGTGCCTCGCCGACGCGCTGGACAACAATATGGATTTCGGTGTCTGGGGCGGGATGACCGAACGCCAACGGCGCGCGTTGCTCAAGCAGTTCCCGGACGTGACGTCCTGGTCCGAGTTCTTCGCCGCGCAGCGCAGGCAGCGCAAAACCGGCCGATCGGCCTGAGG
>NZ_JBYCLC010000122.1:0-2857 GCF_057473685.1 Mycobacterium sp. TH-M116
GTGCGGCCATGGTCATGCCTTGCCCGTAGACGGGGTTCAGGCTGCACAGTGCGTCTCCGACCACCAATAATCCACGCGGGAATTTCGGCATCCGGTCGTAGCGGCGCCACACCGCGGCCGGGTTACGCAACATGGCGATCCTCCCGACAGGATCGGCGCGGAGCAACACGTCCGAGATTGACCTGGGTAAGGTTTCGGCGGCCACGTCGAGCATGGTCGCGAAGTCGGGTGGCGCACCGCCGTGCCCGGTAGACCGGGCGACGGCCAGCATCCAGGTGTCGTGCTCGCACGCCATCAGCAACGCCCCAGGCCGGCCGAGGCCTTGATTGGTCGCGACCAATTGTTCGTCGATGCGGCCGTGGGGCAGACGGAACCGTTGACTGGAATAGCCCAGCGCCGTGGTGGATCGCGTCTCGGTCGGGCGGCCGTACCCCAGACCTTCCAGAAACGCCGGAGTGCGTGCGCCGCGGCCCAGTGCATCGACCACCAGGTCGGCATCCAATGTAGTTGCTACGCCGTTGTCACGGTTGATGATTCGCGCCCCGGTGACGGCATCGCCGACAGCTACTGGTCCGATGACGTCGTGGCCTTCTCTGACCGTCACATTGGGCAGGGTCATCACGCGCCGGCGCACGTGGAATTCCACAAATGGGCGGGTGGCCAGACACAGTGTCAACGCTGCCGGCTCGGCCAACCTGCCCGAGCGTTTCAACTCGCAGTGGCCCACGCGCGTGTAGACCCGCGACAAGTCGCCGTCGTCGACGACCACCGCTCCGGCTGCGGCCAGCTCGTCGAGTAGGCCGGGAAACAATTCCGCCAGCACCTGGGTGCCGCGACCCAAGAAATTGTGGAGATGTCGGTCCTGCGGCGCACCCTTGCGTTCGCTCGGGTGGCCTGTCAACCTGTCGCGCTCCACCACGGTCACCGAGTCGTAGAACTCTGAAAGCGCTTTCGCGGCAAGGAGACCCGCAATCCCGGCACCCAACACCACAGCGTGCTCACCGATCTCGCTCACAGTACGGCCCCTTTCGCTACGGGAGATCGCTGACCGGCGCAGGTGCGGCATGGCGGCCACCAGACCCCGCGATCGCGCGGTTCGAGCAAGCCCATGACGGAAGACGCTACACCAAAAAATAAGAAAAGTAAGGAAAAAGTAAGAAGAAAATAAGGTTCTTGGACGTTCGCGGAACAGGTCCGCGGAAGCGTGTGGTCGGAAGCAACGAGTTCTGCCGGTGTTTGATCCGTCACGCCCGCCCGACGATGTTGACGGGTGCGGATGCCCGAGGTGACCCGTCTCGTCGGCGGGATGGTTTCACGACCGGGACCGCACTCGATCGTTGTGGCTGATCAGGAGGCGGTAGCCGGCGTCGAGCTGATCTTTGTGCACCAGGTCCGCATGTCGGTCATGCCAATGTCCGGAGTGCAGGTCTGCTGCCAGCCGGGCTAGCCCCTCGGCCAGGACGGGCTCGCCGGCGTAAGCCAGCATCGACATGCCGGCGCGCACGGTGGGGTTGAGGTAGGCCGCTGGGCGTCGCCAGAAAGCGGCCCCGAACCCGTCGGCGCAGTCATGTGGCACCGGAACCGTCTGCACCTCTGCGCCCCCCAACAGCTCTACGAGACGTTCGATCGGCACGGACAGTTCGTCGCTGATACGGGTGGCCTCAGGCAAGTACTCGCGCAGCAACCAGAAGCCGCGCGTCACCGTTTGGTCCCACGTCAGCACCACGATCCGACAGCGAGTGACTCGGTGCAGTTCGTCGATGCCGGCGGCGAGGTCGCTCCAGTGATGCACCGTCAGGATTGCCATCGCGGCGTCAACACAGTTGTCTCGCAACGGCAGGGCTTCGGCGCTGGCCTGTATGCCCGGAGCGGATCCCGGCGGACGTTGATTGATCATCACCATGCTGGGCTCGACGGCGGCGACGGTCTGGGGCGGTTCATAGGATCCCGTTCCGGCCCCGACGTTGAGCACGGTGCTCATCGTGGCGAGTGCGGCACGGATTTGGGCGGCGATCCGCGGGTCGGGCCGCCGCGTTGCGCGATAGCTACTGCCGATCCGGTCGTAGGCAACCATCGGTTCCAGCCTGGCGCACGTCCGTGCGTTCCGCCAGAGCAATCACGGCCGGATTGTTGTTGCCCGTCGTTTTCGCGGAGCCTCAGTCGACGTGATGGTAAACCTGATGCGGCAGGCCGGTGCGCACGAGCATGATGTAGCGATGGTGATCACCATTGGGCGGGGCGATTTCGACCTGGCCGCGCAGACGAGCGCGGGTACCGGCGCAGCCGGACGCCGCCGAACGAATTCACCACTGCGGTGCACGTGTCGATGAGCACTCGGCTTGGTGATTCGACTCGCAGCGTCAAAGCCGTGAGCGCACAGGCCGTCCCGGGCCAGCCGGTGGCGCCGCCCGCGGTACTGGCCGCGACCTTCCACCTGTCGGACGACGAGTCCGCGGACCTCGATGTCTACGGACGCAGCTCCAATCCGACCTGGCGGCAGCTGGAATCGGCGCTCGCCGAGCTCGAGGGGGCGGCCAGCGCAGTGGTGTTCAGCTCCGGTATGGCGGCTGTCAGCGCCGCATTGCGTTCGCTGACCGAGCCTGGGTCGGTAGTGGTGCTGCCCGCCGACGGCTATTACCAGGTGCGCCGCTATGCGGCCGAATGTCTTGTGCCCGTAGGGGTCAAGATTGATGAGGTAGCCAGTGAGCTGATTGGCGACGCCGCGGCACGTGCCAATGTGGTGCTGGCGGAGACTCCCACCAACCCGGGACTCGATGTTGTCGATCTGCAGCAGCTGGCGAGGGCCTGCCATCGCCGGGGCGCGCGCCTGATCGTGGACAACACGACCGCCACGCCG
>NZ_JBYCLC010000123.1:0-7045 GCF_057473685.1 Mycobacterium sp. TH-M116
CGCCCACACTGCGGGTGCGTATCCATGAATCTGGAGGCCGGCTCACCGCCACCGGCGAAGTGGGCCAGCGCCCAGGCCAGTGCGAACGCCGGTACCCACTGACGCTTTGCGGCACTGTGTAGTTCGTCGAACGCCATGTCGGACCGGCACCGGCGAAGTCCGATGAGAATGCCTCGCACTGTGTCGAGAATGCGCTCGGAATGTGGGCCGTGCGCTGCCTGGGAGGGAACCCAAGTGGCCATCAGGTCTATGGATAACTCCGGTTGTCGCCCAACCGGAGCCGCTATCAACACAGCGGTGCGCGTGGTCGTCCACACGTGAAATTCTCAACGGCGATTCCCTTTGACGCATGCAGCCATGATGTGCTCACTGCGGTCAATTACGCCAGATATCCGTCTCGATCGGTGCGCAGCAATGACCGTTTCGGGATCGACCGTTTCGAATCGGCACCACATTACTCTGCAAGCGAGAGTAATTCGTCGAAGCTGTCCACGATCGCGTCGTGGAAGACGTCGTAATCGGGTATCGCGGCCGTGTCGACGTTGATGCCCAGTGCGCAGGTGTCGACATAGGTGAACAACGTGACGTTGACCGATGACCCGATGGTCGGTCCGAACGCGTATTGGGCGCGCACGGCCGCGCCGCCGAGGAAGACCGGGACCGGCACTCCGGGCACGTCGCTGGCCAGAAAATCGACATGGCGCAGGACAAAACCGAGATACCACCGCGGCAGAAGGTTGAGGGCGCCGGCGATCGCCTGCGTGTAGGGCAGGGAACGTTCGTCACGCACCGCGCCGCTGCGCTGATGGATCGCCCTGACCCGCGCCGCCGGGTCGGTCCCCCCTACGGGCACGTCGAACCGCATGAGCGTGATGTGGTTCCCTCCGATGTCGTCGGCCGGTGTCCGGAGGCTGACCGGCATCGTCAGGTGCAAGTCGCCCACAGTGACACCGTGCTCGTCGTGGTATCGCCGCAGCGCCCCAGCCACTCCGGCGACGAACGCGTCGTTGAGCGCGCCGCCGCACCGGTGTGCCACCTCCCGCAGCAGTGGCCTCGGGACGTCGTGAACCCCCAGACGACGGTTCAGCCCTCGGTCTGTCACCAGCGGTGACCCAGTCCGTGTGATAGGCCGAACCGTCCGGTACACGGACGCGGTGGTCGAAGCAACCGATCGAACGGTCGCAACGGGCCGTCGGGCACTCTCGCACATCAGTCTTGGCGCCCCCGTCACCGCGCTCGCCACGGCGCTGCCCAGGACGCCGGTGTCGTACCTCAACGTGTCGCGGTAGCGCCCGAGCAGCGACAGCCCGGACGCCCGCGGCGCGAGCGGCATGGGCTCACGCGCACACGCGTTTTCGGACAGGCTGAACAGATTCATCGCGATCTGGACGCCGCCGATCCCGTCGGTGAGCGCGTGGTGGAACTTGCAGATCAATGCCGCGCCGCCATCGTCGAGGCCCTCGACCAGCGTTGCCTCCCAGAGCGCGCGGGCACGGTCGAAGTCCTGCATCTCGGCCAGTCGGGCCAGTTCAAGCACGTCGTCGAGCGTGCCCTGAGCCGGCACCGCGACCCGCCGCATGTGGTAGCCGAGGTCGAAATTCGGGTCGTATTCCCACCGCGGGGGGGCCGGCCACGGTGACGCCACGACCCGCTGGCGGAAGATGGGCAGCGTGCGGCTCATCAGGTCGAAGCGGTCGCGCACCGCCTGCCAGTCCGGGGATCGGTCCAGGAGCAAGATGGTGACCACGGTCGATCTCAGCCGCGGGTCACTTTCCATCGCCCATGTGAAGGCGTCGCTGTTTCGCATGAAGGCAGTCATCGGGGTGCTCCATGCAACAACCTACGACTGGCCGACGCAGAGGTCAGCAGTTCACCGGCTCACCATGACTTTGGTCCTTCAAGGTCATGCCATTGGTCTTTTGGGTCTTTTGAGGAATCGAGCTCCGGGCAGCGGGGCGTCAACCCCCAGGGCGTCTATGACGTCTTGGCATCTGCGAATTCGCAGAATGCGGTGTAGGCCCGAGCGCCGTAGATGGTGGCCGGCCCACCGTGCATGAGGAAGGTGACGCCGATGGCTTCGGCCGCTTCTTCGCGTGTGGCGCCTGCACGTGCAGCCGCCTGGGCATGCGAGGCGATGCATCCGTCGCAACCCTCGACGATGCCGATCGCCAACGCGATCAGTTCTTTGAACTTGCGGCTCAGCGCACCCTCGTTGAACGCGGCCCCGCTGAGGGCCGCGAAACCCTTGTAGACATCGGGGATCTGCTGTCGAAGCTCGCGGTGCTGGGGCAGGAGGTCCTCGAGGACCTTGTGGTGATGCTGCTGATCTGACATGGCTCCATCATATACACAAGGGGCATATACCCCCTCGGGTATATGCCCCTTGTGTATATGCCCCGTGCATATATGGACCCTATTCGCCCGCGGCCACCGGTGAACTGTTCTTCAGGGAGTCGATCACCGCTTGCAGTTTGCCGGCGACTTCCTCGGCGACGGGGCGCAGTTCCGGCTCACCGGTGAACTCCACCATGAGGCCGGGATTCATCGCCTCGACAAGCACAGTGCCGGCGCGGTCGGGGTCGGTGCGCACGACGACGTTGCATGGCAGCAACAACCCGATCTGGCGGTGCGCCGAGACGGCGCGGTGCGCCAACGGCGGGTTGCAGGCGCCCAGGATCAGATAGTCCTCCATGTCCTCGCCGAGTTTGGCCTTGAGCGTTGCTTTGACGTCGATTTCGGTCAGGACGCCGAACCCCTGCTCCGCCAGTGCGGAGCGTGTCCGCGCGACCGCCTCATCAAAGGAGGTGTGCAGTGGTGTCGCGATTGAGATATCCATGACGACTTCAGTCCTTTCTGCTTGGGCTGTGTTCCCCCCGGGTCACGCGAGGGCGAGGAACAACTTCTCGAGTTCGGCTTCGCTCATGGGAGCCGCGCCGTTGGCCGTGGTACCCGTGACGCATTCCTTCAATCCGGTCGCCACGATCTTGAATCCCGCACGATCGAGAGCGCGCGAAACAGCAGCCAGTTGCGTGACAACGTCCTTGCAGTCGCGCCCCTGCTCGATCATCGAGATCACTCCGGCAAGCTGGCCCTGCGCACGCCGCAGCCTGTTCAACACCGCGGTCATACCGTCTTGTTCGCCGATCACTGTTTCCTCCGTCGTGGTTGCCTACCTCATCATAGTACCCAGGGGGGTATATGCGCCCTGGTTCGACGAATCGGTACCAGCACCCGCACTATACCCCACTGGGTATGGCTCGGCCGCCCTTCGCCGGCTAACCGTCGCCCGATGTTCCCCGGCCGTCACGCGCGTGCCAGCAGCCAGGCATGGCCCTCCCCTTCGCCGGCGGCCAGCACGTCGATGTCGGCGAACGCCCGCGGCAGTTCGCCAGGGGCCGCACGGTGCGGGCCGGGGCCTCGCCCGACTTCGCTCAGGACGGCCACGGCCAGTAACCCGCCCCGCGTCAAACGCCCGATGACCGCCCGGTCGAGCCGACGGTCCCGGTACCTGTGGCACAGGATCAACTCGACGGGCGGACCGTCCGGCAGACCATCGTCGAAGTCGACGACCTCAAAGCGGCAGTGATCGCCCACCCCGCTGCGGCGAGCCAGATCCCGGGCGTGGCCGACGGCCACCCGGGATACGTCCAAACCCAGGACATCCATCCCCCGCCGGGCCAGCCAGACGCTGCCGAGGCCCTGCCCACAGGCCAGATCGAGTGCGCGTCCGGTGACGGGGAAAGCATCGGTATGAGCCGCAAAGACATCGGGAACCGCCACCGCGCCCAACGCAGGCGGCTCGAGGCTTGCGTACCGCTCGTCCCAGCGCAGTCGGTCACCGTCGACCATGCGCGTCACACTACCCAGGGCCTCACTGATCGCACGCCGACAGTTGACCGTGTGGCCTTCCCACACTGGATCGGTGTCCAGATCCGTGGCTTCTCCGAGCGTCGGCGCGTCGCGTCGGTCCGATCGCCGTCCCAGGCAGACCATCCGCAAGGTGCTCGACGCCGGATTGGCCGAACTGCGCGAATCGTCCTCGGCGAACCTGACGCTGCGACCTGCCGCTGCACACCGACGTCAACGACACGACCAAGACCCGTGTCAGTGCCACCGTGCGGAACATGGCCGTGGCGGTCGTCGACGACCCCGAGCCGACCACGGCCTGCGGCGCGGCCCTGATGGCTGACGACCCGGCGGTCGCGTCCCTGCACGAGCAGATCGGCGCGGAGGTATCCCGGCGGATCGGGGCGGCGTTGGGCCCCGGCTGTCCCCGCGCGGTGAAAACCACGCTGCAGATGACGTTCGCCGGCGCGCCGATGACGGCCCGCTTCGTCACCTGCCGGGAGATCGCAGGACAGCTCGACGAGGCCGTCGAGCTCATCCTGGGGCGTTCGCAGCCGACTGAGCGGCTAGGCCACGGCCAGCCTGCGGGACGGCCGGCCGGCCCTCAGGAACCGCCCCAGCTTGCGATGACCCAGTGCGGCAGAGGCTGTGCCCGCGCTGAACGCGAGCTGCCCGGAGACCAGTACCGCGCTGACCGTGTCGTCATTGCGGTTGACCATCCGGGATAGCCCACCGTAGGACTGCACCGGGTGTTCGGCGTAGCGGTCGAGGGAGTCGTCGAGCTTGTCGGGGTCGAGCACGACGAGATCGGCCCGGTCGCCTTCGCGCAGCGTGCCCGCGTCGATCCCGTACCACAGCCCGAGTTCGCCGGTGAGCCGGTGCACCGCGCGCTCCATCGACAGGAACGGCGTGCCGTTCTTTTCGGCGTCGTAGGCGTGTCGCAACAGGCGCAGCCCGGAGTTGTAGAAGGCCATGTTGCGCAGGTGCGCGCCGGCGTCGGAGAAACCCATCTGGACGGCCGGGCTCTGCGCCAGCGTGCGGAGCAGTTCGGGCCGGTGGTTGGAGATGGTCGTCCGCCAGCGCAGCTTCTCGCCGTGCTCGACGACCAGGTCGAGGAAGGCATCGACCGGGTGCAGCCCGCCCCGCTCGAGGCCCACCTGGCCGAACGACCTTCCGATCACCGAGCGGTCGGGGCAGTCCACGATCTCGGCGTCGAAGAAGTCGCGATGCCACACCCTGGGCCCGAATTTCTGGCCGTAGTCCCGGCGGAACCAGCGGCGATACTCCTCGTCGCGCATCAACTGGTTGCGCTCGACCTCGTCCTGTAGGTGCAGCGCCGCGGCACCGGAGCCGAACTCCTCGAAGATCACCAACGAGATCCCGTCGGCGTAGACCTCGAACGGCACAGGCAGGTGCTGCCAGCGGAAGTCGCCGCCCAGTGCGTTGACGAGCCGCCCGAGACGGTCCATGACGTGGATCACGGGCGGGATGGCCTTGATGTCCGCGGCCGACAACAGGCTGGTCTTCAGCCGGCGGCGACCAATACCCAACGAGGTCACCAGCTGCGAGAGCACCGACAGCGGATTCTTGATGTCGGGCCCGGACTGCAAGATCTTGTCGCGGCGCCGGAGAATGGCGTTCAGACGGCGCAACTCGCGCGGGCCGGCGTAGGTGGACGGCAGCGTGCGCGACCGGCAGACCTCGCCGTCGAGTTTGTCGAACAGCATTTGCTGCGAAGACATCCCGACGAATCCCTCGTCCAGCGCATCGTTGAGCATCGACTCCATGCGCGCCAGTTCCGCCGGGGACGGCCGCACGTCTTTGCGGGTCGCCCGGTCCAGGCCCATCGTCGCGGCCCGCATGTCGGAGTGGCCGATGAAGGCGGCCACGTTGGGGCCCAGGTTGAGCCGCTCGAGTGCGGCGACGTATTCGCCGGGGCCGCTCCAGGAGCGCGCCCGGCCCAGCCACTCGATCACGTAGCGCCGCGGAATCGCCTCCACGCGACCAAAGATGTCGCCGGCGTCGACGTTGTTCAGGTAGACCGTGGACAGCGAGCACGATCCCAGCAGCACGGTCGTCACGCCGTGCCTCAGCGACTCGGAAAGCGCTGGCTCGCAAAGTGTTTCGATGTCGTAATGGGTGTGGATGTCAATGATGCCGGGTATCACCCACTGGCCGGTGGCGTCGACGACGTCGGCGCCCGCCGCCTCCAGCGGTCCGGCCGTGACGGTGGCGACGCGGCCGTCGCGCAGACCGATGTTCCGCAGAGCCGACGGCGCACCCGTTCCGTCGAACCAGCGGCCGTTGAGGATCACCGTGTCGTACCTCATAATTCGGCCTCCCTGCCGGGCCCCGCGCTTGCGCCTCCAGGTTTCGGTGATCATACATACCGACGACGGTGTCTACCGAGATGGCTCGTGGTGCGACGGGACGCACACGCGCCGCGCGTTCCGGAGCCGAGCCCGGACCCGTCAGCGCTATGATCCGCCTGTGGGGATGACCGAACCCCAGACCGCCCTTCGCTGAGCATGGGTAGCCACGGTTGGGCGGGAGACGCGCCCGCCTCCGACGAGGAAGCGATCGAGCGCATCCTCGACGCCGCCGACGCGATCATCGACGAGCGCGGCTCGGCGATGCGCATCGCCGACGTGGCCCGGGCGCTCGGGGTGACACGGCAGACCGTCTACCGTTACTTCCCCGGTACGCAGGCGTTGCTGGTGGCTTCCGCGATGCGGTCGGCCGATGGGTTCCTCGACCGTGCGGCGGCTCACCGCGAGGGGTTCACCGACCCGATCGCGGCGGTCACAGAAGGGGTGGCCTTCGCGGTCGAACAGCTGTCCTGTGACAAGCAGCTCGAATTCGTGCTCAATCAGCGCCATCGCGACGGGCGGAAGGTCTCGATAATGTCGGATTCCGCCCTGGCCTTCGGTCATTCGATGCTGCATCGCTTCGACATCGATTGGGAGCGAAACGGTTTCGACGAAGTGGCGTAGGACGAGCTGAACGAGTTCTGCCTTCTTTCTCGAGCGCTGGAAGTCCCCCATGAGGAGATCGTCGAATGCCTCATCGCGGGTGACGCCTATCGGCTCGAATCGCTGGAATCGCCCATCTGCAGCGACAGTTCAGGCAAGCCCCGCGTGGTGGCCGACGCTGTCGGCCGCGTCGATCCTCAGATCGACCACATCACGAACAGGGAAGC